>JANNDW010000290.1:0-11057 GCA_031378125.1 Methylibium sp.
GAGTGGTTCAACTCGACGCAGCGTTTTCGGCCCGACTTCGGCAAGTCGCTCGAACACCATGGCCTGGCGCACAAGTCGCTGATCCGCTTTCGCACGCCGGCGCTCGAAGGCATCAAACGCAGCGTCGCACCTGGAAGGCAAGCCTTCTAAAGCACGATGAGCTACCAACTCACCATCGAACCGCTGGGCGCGACCATCGAGGTCGAAGACGGCCAGTCCATGCTCGACGCCGCGCTGCGCCAGGGCATCTACATCCCGCATGCCTGCGGCCATGGCCTGTGCGGCACCTGCAAGGTCCAGGTCTGCGACGGCGAGGTCGACCTCGGGGCCGCCAATCCATTTGCGCTGATGGATTTCGAGCGCGACGGCGGCAAGGCCCTGGCCTGCTGCGCCACCTTGCAAAGCGATGCGACGATCGAGGCCGACATCGACGAGGAGCCCGATGCGGAAGTCATCCCGGTGCGCGACTTCGACGCAACGGTCAGCAAAGTTCAAGACCTGACCCCAACGATCAAGGGCATCTTCCTGAAGCTGGCCCAGCCCATCCACTTCCAGGCGGGGCAATACGTGCAGGTGGTGATCCCGGGTGTCGAGGGCGGGCGGGTCTTCTCGATCGCCACTTCACCGGCGCGGGTCGAGGCCAGCGGCGAAATCGAACTGAACGTGCGCATGGTTCCCGGCGGCGCCGGAACCACCTGGCTGCACCAGTCTCTGAAAGCCGGCGACCGCTTGCGCATTTCCGGCCCGTATGGGCGCTTCTTCGTGCGCAAATCGGCCGCGATGCCGATGCTTTTCATGGCTGGCGGCTCGGGGCTGTCGAGCCCGCGTTCGATGATCCTGGACCTGCTCGACGGCGGCTGCACGTTACCGATCACGCTGGTCTATGGCCAGCGCTCGCTCGACGAGCTGTACTACGACGCCGAGTTCCGCGCGCTGACTGAAACGCACCCGAATTTCACCTATGTGCCGGCGCTTTCGGACGCTGCGCCGGCCACCGGCTGGAGTGGCGCGCGCGGCTTCGTGCACGACGCGGCCAGGTCGCAATTCAACGGCAACTTCTCCGGCCACAAGGCTTACCTGTGCGGCCCGCCGGTGATGATCGAAGCCTGCATTGGCACCTTGATGCAGGCGCGCCTGTTCGAGCGCGACATCTACACCGAGAAGTTCCTCTCGGCGGCCGACACCAACACGCAGCGCAGCCCGCTGTTCAAGAGAGTCTGAGCGGGCCGCAGCGATGTTCTACGACTCCCGCCCCAAGGTTGACGTGCAGTGCGTGCAGACCGGCGAAAGCTACGCCTGCGCCACCACCGAAAGCCTGCTCGCCGGGATGATCCGCCTTGGCCGCAAGGGCATTCCGGTGGGGTGCGTCAGTGGCGGTTGCGGGGTGTGCAAGGTGCGCGTCGTCAAGGGCGATGTGAAGGCGCTCGGGCCGGTCAGCCGGGCCCATGTCAGCGTTCAAGAGCAGGCCGAGGGCTACACCCTGGCCTGCCGCGTGGCGCCGCAATGCGCCGTGGCCATCGAGGTGGCCGGCAAGTTCAAGAAACCGTTTTCAAAGGGGTTCGCCATTGCGGCGGGCCATGTGTCTGGTGAACGAGAAGGAGACTCATGATGGGTGTGATGCGAATTGGGCATGCCAGCCTGAAGGTGATGGACATGGCGGCCGCGTTGAAGCACTACGAAAACGTGCTGGGCATGAAGGTGACGATGCAGGACAAGGCCGGCAACGTGTACCTGAAGTGCTGGGACGAGTGGGACAAGTATTCGGTCATCCTCACGCCGTCGGACCGGGCGGGCATGAACCATGTGGCCTACAAGGTGCGCCGCGACGCCGATCTGGATGCGCTGCAACACAAGATCGAGGCCTTCGGCATCAAGACCAGCGTGCTGCCCGAGGGCACCCTGCCTGCCACCGGCCGCATGCTGCAGTTCAACCTGCCCAGCGGGCATGACATGCGCCTGTATGCCATGAAGGAATGCGTGGGCACCGATGTCGGCTCCACCAACCCCGATCCCTGGCCCGACGACCTCAAGGGTGCCGGCTCGCACTGGCTCGACCATGTGCTGCTGATGTGCCCGTTCGATCCCGGCCAGTCCCTCAACAAGGTGGCCGAGAACACCCAGTTCTTCATTGAGGTGCTGGACTTCTTCCAGACCGAACAGATCACGGTCGGCCCGGGCGGCGCGTTCCAGTTGGCCTCGTTTTTGTCGTGCTCCAGCAAGCCGCACGACATCGCCTTCGTCGGCGCGCCCACCGCCGGGCTGCACCACATGTCGTTCTTCCTCGACTCCTGGCACGACATCCTGAAGGCTGGCGACGTGATGGCCAAGAACAAGGTGCGAATCGATGTGGCACCCACGCGCCACGGCATCACGCGTGGCGAAACCATCTACTTCTTCGATCCTTCCGGCAACCGCAACGAGACCTTCGCCGGCCTGGGCTACCAGGCGCAGCGTGATCGGCCGGTGACCACCTGGACCGAAGACGAGGTGGCACGCAGCATTTTTTATCACACCGGCGTGCTGCCAGAGTCCTTCACCACCGTCTATACCTGAGCCCGGCGAGGAGCCCGCGCCGCCCTCGCGGCGCCGGGCCTGCGGGAATGAACGGAAGCGCATGAAACAGATCCTCAACTTCATCAACGGCGAGTACGCCGCCAGCACCCGAACCTTCGACAAACGCTCGCCGGTCACCGGCCGTGTGATCGCACAAGTGCACGAGGCCGGCCGCGCCGAGGTCGACGCGGCCGTCGCCGCCGCCCGCGCAGCGTTGAACGGCCCGTGGGCTCGCATGACCGTGGCCGAGCGGGCCGAGCGCCTGCACGCGGTGGCCGACGGCATCCACCGCCACTTCGACGAATTTCTGGCCGCCGAATGCGAAGACACCGGCAAGCCGATGAGCCTGGCGCGGCACCTCGACATCCCGCGCGGCGCGGCCAATTTCAAGATCTTTGCCGACGTGGTGAAGAACGTGCCGACCGAGTTCTTCGAGCTGGCCACACCCGACGGGCGTGGCGCCATCAACTACGGCTACCGCTCGCCGGTGGGCGTGGTGGGCGTCATCTGCCCGTGGAACCTGCCGCTGCTGCTGATGACATGGAAGGTCGGCCCGGCGCTGGCCTGCGGCAACGTGGTGGTGGTCAAGCCATCGGAAGAAACGCCGCAGACCGCCGCGTTGCTCGGCGCGGTGATGAACGAGGCCGGCATCCCGAAAGGCGTCTACAACGTCGTGCACGGGTTCGGCCCCAATTCGGCGGGCGAGTTCGTCACCACGCACCCGCAGGTCGACGCGATCACCTTCACCGGCGAAACCCGCACCGGCGAGGTCATCATGAAAGCCGCCGCCAAGGGCGCGCGCCCGGTGAGCCTGGAGATGGGCGGCAAGAACGCGGCGATCGTGTTCGCCGACTGCGATTTCGATGCCGCGATCGACGGCACGCTGCGATCGGTGTTTGCCAACTGCGGCCAGGTGTGCCTGGGCACCGAGCGGGTGTATGTCGAGCGGCCGATCTTCGACAAGTTCGTCGCCGCGATGAAGAAGGGCGCCGAAGGCCTGACGCTCGGCCCGCCCGAAGACGCCGCCACCGGCATGGGCCCGCTCATCAGCAAGGAACACCAGGCCAAGGTGCTGTCGTACTACCAACTTGCGCGAGAAGAGGGCGCGACCGTGGTCACCGGCGGCGGCGTGCCGCGGATGGCGGGCGATCTCGCCGACGGCGCGTGGGTTCAGCCAACGATCTGGACCGGCCTGGCCGAGACCGCGCGCGTCGTCAAGGAAGAAGTCTTCGGTCCGTGCTGTCATATCGCACCCTTCGACTCGGAAGAAGAAGTCCTCGCCAAAGCCAACGACAACGACTACGGCCTGGCGACATCGATCTGGACCCGCGATCTGGCGCGCGCCCACCGCATGGCGCAGCAAATGCAGGTCGGCCTGGCCTGGGTCAACAGCTGGTTCCTGCGCGACCTGCGCACGCCGTTCGGCGGCGCCAAGCATTCGGGCATCGGGCGCGAGGGCGGTGTGCACTCGCTCGAGTTCTACACAGAGCTGAAAAATGTCTGCATCAAGCTCTGACAACCCTGAGGTCGCCAAGTCGGTGCTGGCCGCCGGCATCCGCACCAACGTGCACGACATCGGCCAGGGCCCGCCGGTGCTGCTGGTCCACGGCTCGGGGCCGGGTGTCTCGGCCTGGGCCAACTGGCGCCTGGTGATGCCGGAGTTGGCGAAGCAATCGCGTGTGGTCGCACCCGACATGGTGGGCTTCGGCTTCACCGATCGGCCCGCTTATCAGCGCTACGACATGGACACGTGGGTCGCCCAAGCCATCGGCGTTCTCGATGCGCTGGACATCGCCCGCACCGACCTGGTCGGCAATTCCTTCGGCGGCGGGTTGGCTCTGGCGCTCACGATCCGCCATCCGCGGCGGGTGCGCCGGCTGGTGCTGATGGGCAGCGTGGGCGTGCAGTTCCCGATCACGCCGGGGCTCGATGCGGTGTGGGGCTACACGCCGTCGCTGGAGACGATGCGCGGCCTGCTCGACGTCTTTGCGCACGACCGCCGCCTCGTCACCGACGAGCTCGCCAGGCTGCGCTATGAGGCCAGCATTCGGCCCGGCTTCCAGGAATCGTATGCGGCGATGTTCCCGGCGCCACGCCAACGCTGGGTGGATGCGATGGCCAGCCGCGAGCAAGACATCCGCCGCATCGCCCACGAGACGTTGGTGATCCACGGCCGCGAGGACCAGGTGATCCCGCTCGCGACCTCGACCACGCTGGCCAGCTGGATCGCGCGCGCCCAATTGCATGTCTACCCGCGCTGCGGCCACTGGACACAGATCGAACATGCGGCCCGTTTTGCACGCCTGGTCGCCGACTTTCTCGCCGAAGCCGGCCCCGACGAACCCCACCCTTTGTAGGCACGCGCGATGGAAAAAAACCTCATCGAACAACTCGGCGACGAGCTCTACGACGCCATGAAAAACCGCCGCGTCGTGGACCCGCTGACGAGCCGCTTCCCGGACATCGACATCCAGGCCGCCTACGCCATCCAGCAGCGCATGATGGCGCGGCGCATTGGCGCCGGCGAGCGCGTGATCGGCAAGAAAATCGGCGTCACCAGCAAGGCGGTGATGAACATGCTGGGCGTCTACCAACCCGACTTCGGCTACCTCACCGACGCCATGGTCTACAACGAAGGCGAGGCGATTCCCGCCGAGACCTTGATCCAGCCCAAGGCCGAAGGCGAAATCGCGTTCGTGCTGAGGAAGTCGCTGAAGGGCCCAGGCGTCACCGGCGCCGACGTGCTGGCCGCCACCGACGGCGTGATGGCCTGCTTCGAGATCGTCGACTCGCGCATCAAGGACTGGAAAATAAAAATCCAGGACACCGTGGCTGACAACGCCTCCTGCGGCGCCTTTGTGCTCGGCGACCGGCTGGTCGACCCGCGCACGGTCGACCTCGGCACCTGCGGCATGGTGCTTGAGAAAAACGGCGAGATCGTCGCCACCGGTTCGGGAGCTGCCGCGCTCGGCGCGCCGGCCAACGCGGTGGCCTGGCTCGCCAACACGCTGGGCCGGCAGGGCGTCGGGCTCGAAGCGGGTGAGGTCGTGCTGTCGGGGTCGCTCGCGATCATGGTGCCGGTCAAGGCCGGCGACAGCCTGCGCGTGAGCATCGGCGGCATCGGCGGCTGCTCGGTGCGCTTCGTCTGACAGGCCCCTTTCGAATGGCAACTCCAGGAGCATCCGGCGTGAAAAAAATCAAGTGTGCGCTGATCGGCCCGGGCAACATCGGCACCGATCTGCTGGTGAAACTGCGCCGCAGCGCGCTGCTCGAACCGGTGTGGATGGTGGGCGTCGACCCGGCATCCGACGGCTTGAGAATGGCGCGTGAGTTCGGCCTCAAGACCACCGCCAGCGGCGTGGACGGGCTGCTGCCCCATGTCAAGGCCGACGGCGTGCAGATCGCCTTCGACGCCACCAGCGCCTACGTGCACGCCGAGAACTCGCGCAAGCTGAACGCACTGGGCGTGATGGTGGTCGACCTCACGCCCGCCGCGATCGGCCCCTACTGTGTGCCGCCGGTGAACCTGAAGGCGCTGCTGTCGCACATGAGCGGCCAGCGCGCGATGAACGTCAACATGGTCACCTGCGGCGGCCAGGCGACGATTCCGATGGTCTATGCGGTCTCGCGCGTGCAGGCCGTCGACTACGCCGAAATCGTGGCCACCGTGGCGTCGCGATCGGCCGGCCCGGGCACGCGCAAGAACATCGACGAGTTCACCCGCACGACGGCCGCCGCGGTGGCGCAGGTGGGGGGCGCCAAACAAGGCAAGGCGATCATCGTCATCAACCCGGCCGAGCCGCCGCTGGTGATGCGCGACACCGTGCACTGCCTGACCGAAGGCACGCCGAAAGCGGCCGAGATCGAGGCCTCGGTGCACGCAATGATTCTGGAAGTGCAGCAGTACGTGCCCGGCTACAGGCTCGTGAACGGCCCGGTGATCGACGGCAATCGCGTGTCGATCTTCCTCGAAGTCGAAGGCCTGGGCGACTATCTGCCCAGGTACGCCGGCAACCTGGACATCATGACCGCGGCGGCTGCGCGCACCGCCGAAATGTTCGCCGAGGAGATCCTGGCCGGCGCGCTCAAGCTCGAACCCGTGGCCGCCTGAAGGAGCAACCCACCATGACACTCAAAGGCAAAAAAATCCTGCTTCACGACATGACCTTGCGCGACGGCATGCACCCCAAGCGCCACCAGATGACGCTGGAGCAAATGAAGACCATCGCACAGGGGCTGGACGGTGCCGGCGTGCCGCTGATCGAGGTGACCCATGGCGACGGGCTCGGCGGCGCGTCGGTCAACTACGGGTTCCCGGCGCACAGCGACGAGGCCTATCTCGGCGCGGTGATCCCGTTGATGAAACGCGCCAAGGTCTCGGCGCTGTTGATCCCGGGCATCGGCACCGTCGATCATTTGAAGATGGCGCACGGCCTGGGGGTGCACACGATCCGCGTGGCGACCCACTGCACCGAGGCCGACGTCAGCGAACAGCACATCGCGATGGCGCGCAAGCTCGGCATGGACACGGTGGGCTTCCTGATGCTGGCCCACATGAACAGCCCCGAGGGGTTGGTAACGCAGGCCCGGTTGATGGAAAGTTATGGCGCCAACTGCATCTACATCACCGACTCGGCCGGCTACATGCTGCCCGACGACGTGAAGGCGCGCCTGGCGCCGGTGCGCGAGGCGCTGAAGCCCGACACCGAACTCGGCTTTCACGGCCACCACAACCTGGCGATGGGCATCGCCAACTCGCTCGCCGCGATCGAGTCCGGCGCGAACCGCATCGACGCCGCCGCCGCGGGGCTGGGTGCCGGCGCCGGCAACACGCCGATGGAGGTGTTCGTCGCGGTCTGTGCGCGCATGGGGATCGAGACCGGCGTCGACGTGTTCAAGATCCAGGATGTGGCCGAAGACCTGGTCGTGCCCATCATGGACCACGTGATCCGCATCGACCGCGATGCATTGACCTTGGGTTACGCCGGCGTCTACTCCAGCTTCCTGCTGTTCGCCAAGCGCGCCGAAAAGAAGTACGGCGTGCCGGCCCGCGACATCCTGGTCGAGCTTGGCCGGCGCGGCATGGTCGGCGGCCAGGAAGACATGATCGAGGACACCGCCCTCACGCTTGCCCGCGAGCGGGATCAACGCTCCGCGCTCGCCACAGCGCGCGACGCGCCCGTGCACCAGGCGGCCTGAGGGGAACACGATGGCACTCGACAAAAACACCATCGCAGCCCTCGCCGAGCACCTGGAAAGCTGTCAACTGCAGGCGCGAGACACCGCCAAGATCACCGACCTGCACCCCGGCATGGACTGGGACGATGCCTATGCGGTGCAAGATGAAATCCTGCGCCGCAAGCTGGCCCGCGGCGCCCGTGTGGTCGGCTACAAGGCCGGCCTGACCTCGCACGCCAAGATGAAGCAAATGGGGGTGGCCACGCCGGTGTTCGGTTTTCTCGTCGACGAGTTCGTCGTGCCCGAGGGCGCCGAGCTCAAGTCAAGCGAACTGATTCACCCCAAGGTCGAGCCCGAAATCTGTTTTGTCACCCGCGCCGAACTGCGTGGCCCGGGCTGCCACATCGGCGCGGTGCTCGCGGCCTGCGACTTCGTGCTGCCCGGCATCGAGGTCATCGACAGCCGCTACCGCGACTTCAAGTTCGACCTGAAGAGCGTGGTTGCCGACAACACCTCGGCCGCGCGTTTTGTCGTCGGCGGGCGCATCGCGTCGACGCGCGAACTCGACCTGCGCACGCTCGGCATGGTGTTGGAGAAAAACGGCGAGCCGGTCGCCTTCGGCGCCGGTGCCGCGGTACTCGGCCACCCGGCCGCGGCGGTGGCGATGCTGGTCAACCACCTCGGCCGGCGCGGCCGGGCCCTGCCCGCCGGCAGCCTGGTGCTGTCGGGCGGCATCACCGAAGCAGTGTCCGTGCAAGCTGGAGACCATGTCACGCTGCGCATGCAGCACCTGGGCAGCGTCTCGCTGCGATTCACTTGATTCATTGACCATAGGAATAGCCATGCCGTTCGCACAGATCTACATGCTCGAAGGCCGGACCGAAGAGCAAAAGCGCAGCGTGATCGAAAAGGTCACGCAGGCCCTGCACGAAGCGGTGGGCGCGCCGAAGGAAACGGTGCGCGTCTGGATTCACGACGTGCCCAAGACCAACTGGGGCATTGCCGGGCAGACGGCAAAGGACCTCGGGCGCTGATGTCGGTTCAGAACTTTCCGTTGCCGTTCTTCCACTGGTCCCGGGGCACAATGGGCTCGAGCACGTCCCAGTGTTCGACCAGCTTTGCGTTGTCGACGCGGAACAGGTCATAGAAGGACATGGGCGCACCGCCGTTCGGCCCGTAAACGCCCTCGCTCATGAGTAGCACGAAGTTGCCTTCACCCAGCACCTTGTGGATCTTGTCGTAGCGCATGGTGTTGGCGCCGCCCGTGAAGAACGACATCATGTCCGCCAGGCCTTGCAGACCGTCGGCACCGTCCGGGTTGTGTTGCGCCATCCCGGGGTCGATGGACTGAGCGAAGGTGCCGGCGCCGCCGAGGATGTTGTCGGTGAAGAACTTCTCGACGAGCCGCTTGTTGGCGGCCGTGCGGTCCAGCTCACGCATCGCGGTGCTGCCATCGATCAGGGTTCGGCCGCTCTTGTTGGCGGGCCGCACAGGCCTCAGGTTGTCCCAGTGCTCGACGATCAAGCCCTGCTCGAAACGAAACACGTCGAAGCCGACCTTGGGGCCGAAGAAGTCGTAGGCAGTGTGGGTGAAGACGTGGTCGCCGTCCTCGAAGGCGCGCACGACCTTGGCCTTGAAGCTGCCGACGGGCTGGCTGCGCAGCACGCTGGCAATGCCCTGCACACCATCGGGCAGCGACAGGTTGTGCTGGATGTATCGGTTCGGGTTGATGTACGCAAAGGCTTGTGCGTCGCCCGTTTCGATCGACTGCAGAACGGCGACGGCTTTTTCTCGGTGGGTCAGTTCGGGCATTTCAGGGCTTTCGTTGGGTCATGAAAGGATGGCATCGTGGCATTCTTGGACTGCACGGCGCGGCGCTGCAACCAGGCACTGCGTCGCCGCACGCTTGACAGTCCGCGCGTTTGGCGCCATGCGCGGCCGAAGGCCGCCTGCGCGCCTACTCCAGCGTCAGGCGGCCGGCGATGAATGCGACGAAAGCCCGCGCGGCGGCAGGCTGCAGGCGCGACGACATCACCGCATGCAACGGCAGGCCCGGCGCCGTGAAGGCCGGCAGCACCGGCACCAGGCGCCCGGTGAACACGCTTTCCCGGGCCAGCACGGGTGACAGCATCGCGATGCCCATGCCGCGTTCGGCCAGCATGCGCATCAAGCCGATGCTGTTGAGCGCGATGCGGCCGCACACCGTCACATCGCAGGTCTGCTTGCCGTCCAACAGCCGCCACCGCATCGCACGGGCGGCCGTGCCCAGGTGCAGGCAATCGTGCTCGGCGAGGTCAGAAGGATGGCCCGGCCGGCCCCTGCGCTCAAGATACGCCGGGGCGGCAAACAGGGCCTGCTTCACGGCACCCAAGCGGCGAATGACAAGGCATTCGCCTTTGACGGCGCCCAGACGCAGCGCCACATCCACGTGCTCGCCGACCAGATCGACCGTGCGCGACGACAGGTCGACATCGAGGGTGACGCCCGGGTGCTGGCGCGCGAACTCCGGCAACAACGGGCCGACCCAGAAGATGCCCAGGTCCACCGGCATCGAGACGCGCAGGTGCCCGGTCGAAACGCTGGCCGATTCACGCAGGGCTTCTTCAGCGAGGCAGGCTTCGTCCACCAGATGGGCGCAGCGTTCGAGATAACGACGGGCGGCGTCGGTCAATTCGACGCGGCGCGTCGTCCGGTCGAACAAACGCACGCCCAGGCGCTTTTCCATGGCAGCGATTCGCCGCGACAGCGTGGCGCCCGGCATGCCCAGCCGGGCGCTGGCCCGAGTGAAGCTGGCGGCGCGAGCCACCTCCACGAACAGCGCCATGTCGTCCAGCGAAGCCATGTCGGCTGCCTCCGCGAATGTTCCAACAATGGATAAGTATCTTTCATTGTTGCATTCAACCGCCAGGCCGCCGCCAGGCCGCCGGGCCATGCCAACCGGGTCAAGCCGTCAGCAGGCCTTTGGTCTCGATGAAGGCGATGACCTCAGCCAGCCCCGCCTTCGTCTTCAGGTTGCTCATCACGAACGGCCGCGCGCCGCGCATGCGCAAGGTGTCGGCCGCCATCACGTCCAGACTGGCGCCGACATAGGGCGCCAGGTCGGTCTTGTTGATGACAAAGAGGTCGCTCTTGGTGATGCCCGGGCCGCCCTTGCGCGGGATCTTCTCGCCGGCGGCCACGTCGATCACGTAGATCGTCAGGTCGCTCAGCTCGGGGCTGAAGGTGGCGGCCAGGTTGTCGCCGCCGCTTTCGATGAAGACGATGTCGGCGTTGGGAAATTTCTCCAGCATGCGGTCCACGGCTTCGAGGTTGATCGACGCGTCTTC
>JANNDW010000304.1:0-3433 GCA_031378125.1 Methylibium sp.
GGCGACCGCGCCGCCATCGAACAACGCCTTTCTGCCGTGGCGGCGATGGCGGACCAACCCGAAGTGCACCTGCGGCCCAACAAGCTGGTCACGTACAAGCATGTGGCGATGATCATGGCCACCGCGCAGCGGCTCGGGGTCAACAAGATCGGCATCGTCGGCAACGAGCAATTCCTGTGAACAGGTCCACCCCCGGAGCGGCCTGCGGCCGCCGCCCCCTTGAGGGGGCAACGCCAGTGGCCCGGCAGAGCCGGTTCCACGGCGTTCGCTTGATGGCACTGGCGGCAGTCGTTGCCGGCAGCATCGGGATCGCGTCGGCCCAAGGTATCCGGCCGGAGATCGCCAAGCCGCTGCAAGCTGCAGGCGATTACCTTCGTGCCGGCAAGGCAAGGGAAGCGCTGGGCAAGGTGCGCGAGGCTGAGGCCGTCGGTGGCCGCAGCGGCGCCGAACAGTCGCTGATCGACCGCATGAAGGCTTCTGCTGCACAGCGGGCCGGTGACATGGCAACCGCGACCCAAGCGCTGGAGTCGCTGTACGCCCGCTCCAGTGGCGCCGAGCAAGGGCAGTTTGCCGAGCAGCTTGCATCGGCCTACGCGCAATCGCGCAACAACGCCAAGGCCAGCGAGTACGTGCAGAAGGCGATCGCGGCCGGCAACAACGGTGCCGGCATCCGCCAGTTGCAGGCCTATCTGCAAGGCAACAGCGGCGACTACGCGGCCATTGCGCGCGACGCGCAGGCAGCGGTCAACAACGCTGAACAAGGCGGCCGCCGGCCCGACGAAGGCGACCTGCTGCGTCTGGCCGATGCGCAGCAGCGCACGGGCGCCACAGGCGGCTACATCAACACGCTCGAAAAGCTGCTGGCGTACTACCCGAAGAAGGATTACTGGTCAGCGTACCTGGGCCGGCTGCCGCGCAAGGCCGGGTTCTCGCCGCGCTACGAGCTCGACGTGCTGCGCCTCCGGCTGGCCAGTGGCACGCTGACGAAGACCGAAGAGTTCATGGAAATGGCCCAACTGTCGCTGCAAGCCGGCCTGCCGGCCGAAGCGCGCCGGGTGGTTGAACAGGGCTACAAGTCCGGCCTGCTGGGCACGGGCACCGAAGCCGCCCGCCACCAGCGCCTGCGCGACCTGGTGCTCAAGCAAGAGGCCGAGCAGAAGGACGCCATCAAGAACCAGGCGATGGACGCCGCGCTCGAGAAGTCGGGCGATGCGCTCGTCAAGGTCGGGTACGCGACGCTGTCCATCGGCCAGGCGGACCGCGCCGTGGCGCTGATCGAACAAGGCATCGCCAAGGGCAACCTGAACCGCCCCGACGAAGCCAAGCTTCGGCTCGGCATGGCGCAGTTGCAGTTGCCTGGCAAGAAGCAGGCGGCGGTACAGACGCTTCGCGGCGTCAAGGGCGCTGACGGCACGGCCGAAATTGCACGGCTGTGGGTCGTACAGGGCGCCGCGCCAGGCTGAGTTCGGGGAGAGCCGGTTGGCCGCGCGCGAAACCGTGCAACGCCGAATCGTCGTTGCCGCAGGCTTGGTGGCAGCGCTGGCTGCGGCCAAGCTGGGCTACGACGCCGGTGTGCGCATCGGCTCACCGTGGCTCGGCGTGGTCATGGCGTTGAACTTGGCCGTGCTGGTCGGCATATTCGCCTCGCTGCTGTGCGAGCGCCTCTTGACCTGGCTGCGCCGCGCACCGCGCGGCGAGCCCTGACGGTCCAGGCTACTTCTTCTTCCGGCGGGCCGCGTTCAGGCACCACATGGTGACGAACAGAACCCAGAAAAGCAGCAGCAGGTGGTGGATCTTCATCGCGTGTTCCTTGTTGTCGTGAGAGGTCAACTCGAAATGGGTTGGCTTGCGCCGGAACTGCCCGCAGATGGTAATTCAGCGACGCGCTGGACCGGTGTGGAGCATGGCAGCGACCACAGGATTTGTAGCGCCAACAGCAGCAGCAGTATCTCGGTCGCGTAGACCACCGTGTAGCCCAGAGCCGGTGATGCGCCGCTGCCTGCGGCTGCCGATGCCGCGTCGCGCAGCACACCGCCCATCGCAACGCCTACGCCGGCCGCAGTTGCCAGTGCCGCGCCCCACGCGCCGAGCGACAGGCCGATCTGCTCGCGCGGCGCTGCATTCATCGTGGCCGTCAAGGTGCCGTGGCCGAACATGCCGCCGCCCAGACCTATCAGCAACACACCGATCGCAAACACGCCCACCGATTGCAGCGGCGCAGCCAGCAGAACGGCAGCGAAGGCGGGCACACCGATGGACACACCGGCGATCGACATGCGCACCGCATCGGTACCCCGGCCCAACATGAAGGCCGCCAGTGCAAAGCCCAGCAAGCCGCCGGCCGCGAGCGTTGCACTGAGCCACGTTGTCTGGCCCACGCTCATCGCCAGCAACTGGCCGCCATAGGGTTCGAGCAGCACGTCCTGCATGCCGAAGGCCAAGGTGCCCACGGCAATGGCCGCCAGGCGGCGCCTCGCGTTCGGCAACGCGATGAAACCCGCCCAGGCCTGTGCGAAGCTGATGTCGCTGGCCCCGGCCAACGCGGCCGCTGCACGCGAGGCGCCACGCGACTCCTGCTTCCACAGCGCCAGTGCGTTCAGTACCAGGGTGGCGACGGCCGAACCCTGGATCACCTGAACCAGCCGACCCGGGCTGAAATCAGCCAGAAAGGCGCCGAACAACAGCGAGCTGACGATGCTGCCGACCAGCAACATCACGTACATCAGGCCGACGACCTTGGGCCGGTCCTCGACCGGGGCCTGATCGGTGGCCAGGGCCAGGCCGGCGGTCTGCACCGTGTGCATGCCAGCACCGACGAGCAAGAAGGCGATGCCCGCGCCGATCCAGCCCACCCACACCGGCCACGCCGCGGCGTTGCCGCCACCGGACAGCACCAGCAAGGCAAAGGGCATCACGGCCAAGCCGCCGAACTGCAGCAGCGTGCCCATCCAGATGAAGGGCACCCGCCGCCAGCCCAGCGCAGAGCGGTGGCGGTCTGAGCGGAAACCAATGAGCGCGCGAAACGGCGCGTACAAAACCGGCAGCGCAATCATCAACGCCACCAGCGAAGCCGGTACGTTCAGCTCGACGATCATCACGCGGTTCAGCGTGCCGACGAGCAGTACCAGGGCCATGCCGACGGAGACCTGAAACAGCGAAAGGCGCAACAACCGCGACAACGGCAGGCCGGGCGACGCGGCGTCGGCAAACGGCAGGAAACGCGGGCCGAGCGAGACCCAGGTACGGACGATGCGGCGGGTGGCGCTGGTCATCGGTGTGATCGGAGAACCGGAATGACGTTGCTGGCTAAAGCGGCGCGGGAGACACGACGCCGATGGGCTGTCCAGAAAGTGAAAAAGGGCCGAGAACCGTGCGTTCCCAGCCCCCTTGCGCGCAGATGAAACGCGGCGGCCCCGGGCCGCTAGGGTTTGAC
>JANNDW010000325.1:0-2068 GCA_031378125.1 Methylibium sp.
ATCCAGCCCGACGCGCTGCTGTGCCGCGCCGACCGCGAGATTCCCGATGACGAGCGCGACAAGATTTCGCTCTTCACCAACGTGGCGCTGCAAGGTGTCATCTCGATGTGGGACGTGGACACCATCTACAAAGTGCCGCGTATGTTGCATGAGCAGCAGCTGGACGAACTGATCTGCATGAAGCTGCAGCTGCTCACCAAGGCCGCCGACTTGCGGCAGTGGGACAAGCTGGTGCATGAGGTCGAGAACCCGCGCGGCGAGGTGACGATTGCAATGTGCGGCAAATACGTTGAACTCTCCGACTCGTACAAGTCGCTCAACGAAGCGCTGCGCCACGCCGGCGTTCACAACCATGTGCGCGTGAAGATTGAGTACGTCGACTCCGAGAACCTGAACCCCGACAACGTGGACAAGCTGGGCTCGTTTGATGCGATCCTGGTGCCCGGCGGTTTTGGCAAGCGCGGCGTCGAAGGCAAGATCCTGGCGGCGCAGTACGCGCGCGAGCACAAAATCCCGTACCTCGGCATCTGCCTGGGCATGCAGGTGGCGACCATCGAATTCGCGCGCCACAAGGCCGGTCTCGCGGGCGCCAACAGCACCGAGTTTGAACCCGACACAAAGCACCCGGTGATCGCGCTGATCGACGAATGGCAAGACGCCGACGGCTCGATCCAAAAGCGCAACCCGCAGTCCGATCTGGGCGGGACGATGCGCCTGGGCGCACAGAGTTCAGACGTCAAGGCGGGCACCCTGGCGCACGAAATCTATGGCGACGTGGTCACCGAACGGCACCGCCACCGCTTCGAGGCCAACGTCAACTACCTCGACAAGCTGACGGAAGCGGGCCTGGTGATCTCGGCGCTGACGCAGCGCGAAAAACTGACCGAGATCATCGAGCTTCCCCGCAGCATCCACCCCTGGTTCATGGGCGTGCAGTTCCACCCCGAGTTCAAGTCCACACCCTGGAGCGGGCACCCGTTGTTCAAGTCCTTCATTCAAGCCGCGCTCAAGCACCAGGCGGAGCGGATTGAAAAGGTCGCTGCATGAACTTGTGTGGATTCGATGTCGGAATAGAACACCCGTTCTTCCTGATCGCCGGCCCCTGCGTCGTCGAGTCGGAACAACTGCAGATGGATGTGGCGGGCCAGCTCAAGGAGATGACCACCGCGTTGGGCATCCCGTTCATCTTCAAGTCCAGCTACGACAAGGCCAACCGTTCCAGCGGCAGCACGTTCCGGGGCCCGGGCATGGACAAAGGGCTGGAGATCCTGGCCAAGGTGCGGCGTGAGCTCAAGGTGCCGGTGCTGACCGACGTTCATGATGAAAGCCAGATCGCTGCCGTGGCCGCCGCGGTCGACGTGTTGCAGACGCCTGCGTTCCTGTGCCGCCAGACCGATTTCATTCGTGCGGTGGCCCAGTGCGGCAAGCCGGTGAACATCAAGAAAGGCCAGTTTCTCGCGCCGCACGACATGAAGAACGTGATTGACAAGGCCCGAGCCGCCGCGCGCGAAAAGGGTCTGAACGACGATCACTTCATGGCCTGCGAACGCGGCGCGAGCTTCGGCTACAACAACCTGGTGAGCGACATGCGCTCGCTGGCGATCATGCGCGAGACCGGTGCGCCGGTAGTGTTCGACGCCACCCATTCGGTGCAACTGCCCGGCGGCCAGGGCACCACGTCCGGCGGGCAGCGCGAGTTCGTGCCGGTGCTGGCACGCGCGGCCATCGCGGTGGGCGTGGCGGGTGTCTTCATGGAGACCCACCCCGACCCGATGAACGCGATGAGCGACGGCCCCAACGCCGTGCCACTCAAGCACATGCGCGCACTGCTGGAGCAATTGCTGGCGCTCGACAGAGTCATCAAAACCCAGCCACTGCTGGAAAACAACTTCTCCTGCTGACCCTTCAGAAAACCAAAAGGTAGATCAATGAGTGCCATTGTTGACATCGTCGGACGCGAAATTCTCGACAGCCGCGGCAACCCCACCGTCGAATGCGATGTGCTGCTCGAATCGGGCACCATGGGCCGCGCGGCCGTGCCCTCGGGCGCGTCCACCGGCTCGCGCGA
>JANNDW010000332.1:0-18385 GCA_031378125.1 Methylibium sp.
CGGCCAGGAAAGCGTCGACTTGTTCGGGCGCACCTGGTCGCTGCACGGCGTGTCGGGCGCGTTGCTGTACCTGCTCGGGCTGGCCGGCGAGATTTTCATGCTGACCTCGGTCTACCTGGTGATGCCGGTGGGCCGGCTGCGTATCAGCCATGCGCTGATCGGCGGCGCAACCGCGGCCGTGCTGTGGGAGCTGACGCGGCACGCGCTGACCTGGTACTTCGCGACGCTGTCGCAGGTGAGCGTGGTGTACGGCTCGCTGACCAGCGCGATCGCCGTGCTGCTCAGCCTGGAGCTCGCCGCGACCTTGCTGCTGCTGGGGGCGCAGGTGATTTCGGAGTACGAGCGGGTGAGTGCGGCAGAGCGGGCGCGGTGATCGAGGCGTAGTGCCGGCTTGCGAATTGCAGTCGCCGGCATCGCGAAACGTCACGGCAACACGTTCCCCTGCGCCAAGCGATCCACCGCCGCCGCCACGCCACCCCGGCCGAACCGGACACCTTGCACCCGCATCGCGGCCTCGACCCCCGCCAGGCACCCCAAAATCATCGCCGGGTTCATGTCGCCCAAATGGCCAATGCGAAACACGCGGCCGGCCAGCGGACCCAGGCCTCCGGAGATGGCGACTTGAAATTGTTCGCGCGCCACGCTGCGCATCGCTTCGACGTCGACACCCGGCCCGACCAGCACGGTGGTCACCGACACCGAGCGCGCCTCGGGCACACTGCCGAAGAACCGCAATGCGCCGCCTTCGCTCCAGCAACTGACGGCCGCGTGAACGGCGTCCGCAATCTGGCGGTGGCGCGCGAGCACCGCGTCCACCCCTTCGCTGAAGATCAATCCCAGCGCGGCTTCCAGGCCCATCAACAAACTGTGCGGCGAGGTGCCGCAAAACTTGCGGTACGACAGCTCGTCTTTGCGGCGGCCCCAGTCCCAGTAGAAGCGCGGCGCGGGGTTGCGGGCGGCTACTTCCATGGCCCGCGCGTCGGCTGCCACAAAGCCCAGGCCGGGCGGCACCATCAGGCTTTTTTGCGACGCGCCCGTCACCACGTTGGCGCGCAGCGCGTCCATCGCAAAAGGCGCCGCGCCGAGCGACGCCACCACGTCAACCACGAACAGCACAGCCTGGCCGGGGGCCACCAGGTTGACGATCACCGACTCCCAGGCACCGTGGCCGTTGGCGGCGAACATGAACACATCGGCCCGCTCGGTTTGCAGCAGGCGCTTCAGCCCTTGCTCGCAGGCGCCGATGAGCTGGTTGACGCGCGGGTCGGCCAGGTCCATGGGCTGGCGGCTCGTCAGGCAACCTCCGTGCTGCGCACTGCGGTATTCGCCTTGGGAACGGGCCGGCGGCTCATCAGGCAACCTCCGTGCTGCGCACTGCGGTATTCGCCTTGGGAACGGCCCGGCGGCTCATGGCGGCCACCACTTCGTCGGGCGCGCGGGTCGGGCCGGGCGAGTGCAGGAAGCGGTGGCCGGGGATGCGTTGGCTTGGATTCATGGGGCGGGTGGAGAAGGGTTGCGAGATCCGAGGAGCAGTGCGCGCAGTTGCTCGGGTTGGTCGTGCGCAATGAACCGGACAGCGACCGTGCCGTGCGCAGCCAGCGCCGCGAAGCGCGCATCGACGATGCCGGCCTCGCCCAAACGGGCCAGGCTCATGGCCGGGTCGACCGCGCATGATTTGACCACCAGCAGTTGCTCGGCCCCCAGGCGCTGGGCAAGCGCCAGCGCGATGCTGTCGGACGTGACGCTCCAGTTGGTGCCGTTGTCGGCCTGGTCGCTGAGCAATGCCAGCGGCGACCACAGGGCGGTCTTGCCCAGGCGCAGCACACGCTGCGCGTCGACATCGCTGGCCACCATCTGCAGGGCCGGGTTCAGCGCGTGCAGAAAGTAGGCCGTCTGCGCCATTGCCAGCAAGGCCATGTTGTGGGCGGCCAGGTCGTTGAACTGCCAGTGTGTCTGGTGCTGGCGCACTTCGGCGGCAAAGCGCCCGCCGCCACAGACCACCACCACGCGCCCGCCGCCGAGCTGCGTCAGCAGGCCCAGCCACTGCGGCAAATGCGGGTCCGAATTCAGGCTGCCGCCGATCTTGACGACCCAGGTCATCAGGCAAGCTCCGTGCTTCGCACTGCGGCATTCGCCTTGGGACGGCCCGGCGTGCTCACGAGTGCTCCTCGTCAAACAGCGCCGCCACCGCGACGCTGGGCGCGCACACCTGCGCCCACGCAACCGCGCCAGGCAGCGCGCTGGGCGCGATGCGGGCGACCTGGGTTGCATACGCGAGGCAGCTTCGGCCCACGGCCGCCGCGAGGGGCCGCACCAAAAAATCGCCGCAGCCCGCACTGACCAGCGGTGCATTCGGGGGCACGCCCGCAAGCGCCAACACGCGCTCGAGCTGGCCCGCCAGTTCGGCCAGTTGTTCCTTGCGCCACGCTTGTGCAAACTCCAGCCAATCGCCCTCCGAGCCGTCTTGCGAATCGAGCCCCACCATGCGCGCCAGCCGTTGCTGCGTGGCCTGCACATCCTTGCCGCCGTTGTCGGCGCTCGGGTGCAGGTCGTGGGCCGGGTTCAACTCTTGGGTGAGCCGGTAGACATCGGCGCTGGTGGCGAAGAACTCGTTCATCACGTTGTGCTCCGCTGCGCGCCAGCGGATGCGCCGCGCCACCGCGCACAGCGGCGTGCGCACCACGCCGTGGTAGACCAGCTCGCCGCTGGCCAGCCGCTGCGCGTCGCTGTGGCGGGTGCCCCGTACCTGCCCGCCGGTGAAGGCGATCAGGTCGGTGGTCGTGCTGCCGATGTCGACCAGCACGCCGTCGCCCAGGCGCTGCGCGGCGTGGCGGGCGGTGGCCAGCCAGTTGGCCGAGGCGATGTGCTCCCAGCGTGTGGCCACGTCGGCGCCAAAGCACCAGCCTTCGCGGCCGGCGAAGAAGACCGCCGGTGCCGCCAGCCGCCGCAGCAGGCGCTCGGCGATGCACAGCACGCCTGTCCGCCGGTTGGCAAAGAGGTCCACCATCTCGCCGGTCATCGTGACGGCATTTTTGGTGCTCGTGGCGCTCACGGCGCTCGGCCAGCGGTGGTGCGCCTGGTCGAGTGCGTGATCCAACCGATCCATGCCTTGCCACAACGGGCAAGCCCATTGCGCCACGTCGAGCACCCGGCCTGCTTGCAGCAGGCAGGCCTTGACATGCGCGCCGCCGACATCCCAGCCGATCACCAGCGGGCCGGCATTCGGCGCGCCGCCGGCCCGAACGCCCGCGGTCACTGAGATACTCCCAATGCGTCACGCGCCCTGCCCATGAACATCATTCCCGTCATCGACCTTCTCCGTGGCCAGGTGGTGCGCGCCGTGCGTGGCGACCGCAAGTCCTACCAGCCGATCACCTCGGCGCTGTGTGCCAGCAGCGACCCGCTGGCGGTGGCGCGCATCCTGTGCCGTCACACCGCTTCGGCCCGACTGTACGTTGCAGACCTGGATGCACTGCAGGGCGCGGCGGTGCAGGCCGGCGTGTTGCGGGCCTTGCTCGACGCGCTGCCCGATGTCGAATTGTGGCTGGATGCCGGCTTTGCGGACGCACCTGCGGCTGCCGATGTTTTGGACCGGTTCACCGGCCACCGTGGGCGCCTGGTGCCGGTGTTCGGCAGTGAATCGCTGCGCTCAGCCGCTGCGCTGGAGCGATGTTTCAAAGGGCCGCAGGGGGCGACGCCCAACGCGATTCTTTCGCTCGACCGGCGCGACGGCCACCGGCTCGATGCCGCCGGTTGTTGGGAGTCTTCGCCGCTGTGGCCGCAACGCGTGATCGTGATGACGCTGGAGCGTGTCGGCGCCGACTCGGGGCCGGATCTGGACACGCTGGCCGAGGTGCGACGCAAGGCGCCGGTGGCGACGCTGATCGGCGCCGGGGGCATTCGCCACCCCGCCGACCTTGCGAGCGCCGCGGTCGCCGGCGCTGGCGCCTGGCTGGTGGCCAGCGCATTGCACGACCTGCGGCTGCCGCCGGTGGGCGATGGCGCAGCTGAGCCCGTCGATGGCGATGGCGATGGGTGCGGGAGCGGCGATGGCGATGGCGCTGGCGCTGGCGGCGGGGCTGCCGAATGAAAGCGCGCGTGACGCGGCGATGCAGGCCGAGGGTTTCGCGCCGCATCGCGTTGTGCGCGTCGCGCCATGAATGACAATGTCCTGATGACTGCCATGACCGCACCCATGCCCGGCCCCGGCCCGGCGCCATGGACTTGCCCGTTCTGCCCGCTGCTGTGCGACAGCTTCGCGGTGAAGGCCGAGCCTTCGGGCGCGCGACTGGGCTTGGTGGGCAGCGATTGCGCTCGTGCAAACGCGGCGCTGGTGCGATTTGGCGCGGCGCCGGCCAACGCTCGGGCGCAGATCAACGGCCGCGCGGTCGAGACCGACGGGGCCATTGCGGCGGCCGCGGCGCTGCTGGCCAACAGCCGCCAGCCGCTGTTCGGCGGCCTGGGCACCGACGTGGCGGGTGCCCGCGCGCTGTACCGGCTGGCCTGCGAGACCGGTGCCATCTGCGACCCCGCCAACGGCCGCGCCTTGATGCACGGGCTGCGTTCGTTGCAAGACCGCGGCGCCTTCACGACCACCTTGGCCGAAGTGCGCAACCGCGCCGATCTCATCGTCTGCATGACGGGCGATCCGAGCGCGCGACTGCCCGAGTTCTACCGCCGTTGCGGCCTGGGCGAGGTGGGCGCCGATGGCACTGCGATGGCGCGGCATGTGGCGGTGCTGCGCAGCCTGCCGGCACCCGGCGATCATGCTCTGCCCACCGGCCTGGCGGGCATCTCCACCGAGGCCATTGCATTGCACGGCGACTTGTTCACGACCGCCTCGGTGCTTGCCGCGCTCGTGGCCGGCCGGGTGGTGCGCGACGCGCCGGCCGCGCTGGCGGCGCTGGCGGCGCGGCTGCTGGCGGCACGTTACGCCGTCATCGTCTGGGAAGGCGCGGTGTTGCCGGCACACGGTGCGCTGCTGGCGGAGACGATCAACGCCATCGTCGGCACGCTCAACCGCAGCACGCGCGCCGCAGCATTCCCGCTCGGCGGTGGGGATGGCGCGGCCACGGTGAACCAGGTGTTCGCCTGGCTCGGTGGCTTGCCGCTGCGCTCGCGCCTGGGCCCGTTGGGTCTGGAGCACGAACCGCTGCGCTTCGACGCGCAGCGATTGCTGGCCGACGGCGCGGTGGATGCCTTGCTGTGGGTCGCGAGCTTCGGCACCGAGCCGTCGCCGCCGGCGCCCTTGCACCTGCCGCGGGTGGTGCTGGCGCATCCGGACACGGTGCTGCCGGCCGGGCCCGGCGACTCGGTGTTCATTCCGGTCGCAACCCCCGGCATCGGTTCGGCCGGGCATTTGTTCCGCACCGACGGCGTGGTGCTGATGCCGCTGAGCGCGGTCTACGCGGACACGCTGCCCACGGTGGCCGACGTGGTGGGCCGCCTCACGCTGGCGGTGCAAGCGCTGCGGCGTCAAGGGGCCGCCGCATGAGACATCCGGGCCACCCGAAGGCGAATACCGCAGTGCGAAGCACGGAGCTTGCCTGATGAGCCCGCCGGGCCGTCCCAAGGCGAATACCGCAGTGCGAAGCACGGAGGTTGCCTGATGAGCCGCCGGGCCGTTCCCAAGGCGAATACCGCAGTGCGCAGCACGGAGGTTGTCTGATGAGCCGCCGGGCCGTTCCCAAGGCGAATACCGCAGTGCGCAGCACGGAGGTTGTCTGATGAACACGATCAGACTTCGCGGTGGCCGCGTCATCGACCCGATGCACGGCATCGATTCGGAACTGCGTGACGTGTGGGTTCGCGACGGTCGCATCGCCCTGATGGCGGCGGACGAACCGGTCGATCAGGACATCGACATCGCCGGCTGCATCGTCATGGCCGGCGGCATCGACATGCACACCCACATCGGCGGCGGCAAGGTCAACCTGGCGCGCCTGCTGTTGCCCGAAGACCACCGCGCCAACGGCAACCCGATCGCGCGCCCCGACAACGCCTTGGAGCTGGCGTCCTGCGGCGGCTGCGCGCCCGGCACACTGGCCATCGGCTACCGGTATGTGGAGATGGGCTACACGGCCGCCTTCGAGCCCGCCATGGTGCCGTCCAACGCGCGCCACGCGCACATGGAGATGGGCGACGTGCCCATTCTCGACCACGGTGCCTACGTGATGCTCGGCAACGACGAGTTGTTCCTGCAGATGCTGGCCGAGGGCCGGGACTTCGCGCACCTGCGCGACTACATGGGCTGGACGATCCATGCCAGCAAGGCGATGGGCGTGAAGGTGGTCAACCCCGGCGGCATTTCGGCCTTCAAGTTCAACCAGCGCAAGCTCGACGTCGACGAGAACCATGTTCACTGGCAGGTCACGCCGCGCCAGGTGGTGCGCACGCTGGCGCGGGCCTTGCGCGAACTCGGTGTGCCGCACCCGTTGCACATCCACGGCAGCAATTTGGGTGTGGCCGGCAACATCCAGTCGACGCTGGACACGATCACGGCGCTCGACGGTTTGCCAGGCCACCTGACGCACATCCAGTTCCACGCCTACGGCGCCGAGGGGGCAAGGAAGTTCTCGTCGGCCGCGGTGCAACTGGCCGAGGCGGTGAACGCCAACAAAAACATCAGCATCGACGTCGGCCAGATCATGTTCGGCCAGACGGTCACGGCCTCGGGCGACACGATGCGCCAGCACGCCAATGCCGACCTGGCGACCCCGCGCAAGTGGATCGGTGCCGACATCGAATGTGACGCCGGCTGCGGCGTGGTGCCGTTTCGCTATCGCGAGCAGAGTTTTGTCAACGCGCTGCAATGGGCCATCGGGTTGGAGATATTTTTGCTGGTCAACGATCCCTGGCGCGTGGTGCTGACCACCGACCACCCGAACGGCGGGCCGTTCACCAGCTACCCGCACTTGATCCGCTTGTTGATGGACAGGGCGTACCGTGAAGAGCAACTCGCGAAGCTGCACCCTGATGTGGCCGCCAATGCCGCGTTGAAGTCGATCACGCGCGAGTTGTCGCTGTACGAGATTGCGATCATGACGCGCGCCGGGCCGGCGAAGTTGCTGGGGCTGAAGGACCGCGGCCATCTCGGCGCGGGCGCGGCGGCCGACATCGCGGTGTACCGCGAGTGCGCGGATCGGGAGGCGATGTTCACGCACCCCGAATACGTTTTCAAGGACGGCACGCTGGTGGCGCGCGCCGGGCGCATCACGGCCGTGACGACGGGCGGCACGCATTTCGTCGCGCCCGACTACGACCGTGGCATCGAGAAGACCTTGCGCAAGCACCTGGCCGCGCACGGCTCGGTCAACTTCGACCACATCGCCATCGGCCATGACGAGCTGTGCAGTTGCTGCAATGGCGGGCGGCTGTTGCCGACGACCTGTTTTGTGGAGACCGCATGAGTGCATCAACAAGCACCGCGTTGGTCCGCAACGGCGTCACCATCGACGACGGCTTCGCCGAGGCTTTTCCGATGAAGGCCACGCGCATCATCGTCACCGCGCACAACCTCGCCTGGGCGCGCCACGCGGCGGTGACCGCCACCGGGTTTGCCACCTCGGTGATTGGCTGCGGCTGCGAGGCCGGCATCGAACGCGAGCTGACGGTGGATGAAACGCCCGACGGCCGGCCGGGCATCAGCCTGCTGCTGTTCGCGATGTCCGGCAAGGAGCTGGCCAAGCAGGTGGAGCGCCGGGTCGGCCAATGTGTGTTGACCTGCCCGACCACCGCGGTGTTCGCAGGTCTTGCGGAGGGCGAGGCGATTGCATTGGGCAAGAACCTGCGCTTCTTCGGCGACGGCTGGCAGATCTCGAAAATGATCAACGGCCTGCGCTACTGGCGCATCCCGGTGATGGACGGCGAGTTCGTCGCGCAGGAGACCACCGCCGTGACCAAGGGCGTGGGCGGCGGCAACCTGTTGCTGCTGGCCACCGATGTCGATGCGGCGCTGGCGGTATCGGAGGCGGCGGTGGCGGCCATGAAGCGGCTGCCCAACGTCATCATGCCGTTCCCCGGCGGCTTGGTGCGGTCCGGATCGAAGGTGGGCAGCAAGTACGCCGCGCTCAGCGCGTCGACCAACGATGCGTTTTGCCCCAGTTTGTACGGCCTTGTCGCGAAGAGCGAATTGACCGCGCAGACCCGCTGCGTGATGGAGATCGTGATCGATGGGCTGACCGAGAAGGATGTGGGCGATGCAATGCGCGCCGGCATGCAAGCCGGCATTGCGATCGGCGCGGCGGGCGGGCTGCTGCGAATTTCTGCCGGCAACTACGGCGGCAAGCTCGGGCCGTTTCATTTTCATTTGCACAAGTTGCTGGGGCAGGGGGGCGCGGCATGAGCCCACAGGCTTCGCCGAGGGCTCATTCCCGCTTGGCGGGACCGGCCGAAGGCCGCAGGGTGCCCCGATGAACAGCACCCGACTGGCGCTTCGGCACGCGCCGGCGCTGCGAGTCGATGTGCGCGGCATCACGCCCGCCGTGTGCGCGGGCTTGGGCGTGGCGCAGATCGAACGCCTCACCGTCACGCACGGCAACCAGACCTTGGCGTTGGCCGAGCTGTTCAGCGTTTCACAAACAGACAGTGCGGCCGATGAGCTTGTCTTCGCGGGCGACCTCGCCCGCTTCGACCGCATCGGCTGGCAGATGGCGGCCGGCTCGATCGTCGTCGACGGCGATGCGGGCGACTACGTTGGCGGGGGCATGAGCGGCGGTTCATTGAAGGTGCGCGGCGATGCCGGTGTGCTCGCGGCGTGCGAGATGGCCGGCGGCGCGCTCACCATCGATGGCAACGCGGGTGACTTCGCCGCCAGCACCTTGCCCGGCAGCATGGACGGCATGCGCGGCGGCACGCTTGTCGTCAAGGGCCATGCCGGCGACCGCTTTGCCGACCGCATGCGGCGCGGCACTGCGCTGGTGTTCGGCGACGTCGGCGACTTCCTGGCCTCGCGCCTGGTGGCGGGCACCGTGGCCATCGGCGGGACGGCCGGCGCGCACTTGGGCTTCGGCATGCGGCGTGGCTCGGTGGTGCTGGCCGGTGCGGCAGCACAGATCGCACCGACCTTCGTGCCCGCGCTGGTCGATGCGGCCGTGTTCTGGCAACTGCTGGCGCGCGACCTGGCTCGTCACGGCGGCCCGTTCGCGGCGCTGCCGTCGCGGCGCACCACGCGCCACCTGGGCGACCTGGCCGCCGGTGGCAAAGGCGAGCTGATCGTGGCCGCCTGATTTTTTCTCACTTCCCTGGAAACACGCTATGAGCAACAACTACCTCTTCCACGCCGGTGAAGCGACCGTGCTGGCGCGCGACGGCCAGTTTACCGACGCGATGCCCGAAATCCTGATCGGCCGCACCGACGGCCCGGTCGGCCAGGCATTCGCCAACATGATGGCGCAGAGCAAGGGCCACACCGCGATGTTCGCGATCCGCGCCTGCAACCAGTTGGTGCGGCCGGCCACCATCGTCGTGCCCAAGGTCACGTTGAAAGACCTCGCCAACATCGACCTGTTCGGCGGTGTGGTGCAAAGCGCCACCGCCGACGCGGTGGTCGATTGTCTGATCGACGGAACGATCCCAAAGGCCATCGCCAACGAGCTGTGCATCATCAGCTTGGTGTGGATCGACCCGCGCTGCGCCAAGGACCCGAACCTGGACAAGAAGGACATGTACCGCACGAACTACGAGGCGACCAAGCTGGCGATCAAGCGCGCGTTGAACAACGAGCCGTCGGTGGATGAACTCATCGCCAATCGCCACAAGATCAAGCACGACATGGACGACTGGAGCTGATTTCGGGGCCGAGAGAGTCCTTGATGTTGCCGAAGATCTTCGCGCTACTGGACGACCGCGGCGCCACGCCAGCGCATCCCACCAGCCGGCTCTACACCGGCTTCGTTCGCGAGCACCGCTGCGCCGCGCCGGCTGAGCTGGGCGCCACCTGGGAGCGCATTGATGCCGACCTGCGTGGCGGCTTGCACGCGGTGCTGCTGGCCGACTATGAATGGGGAGTGAAGCTGCTCGGCGCCGGCCATGAGCGGCTGGCCGCGGACGACGCTTGCGCGCTGCGGGTCTTGATGTTCACCGAATTGGCCACGCTGTCGAACGAGGCTGTCGACGCCTGGCTGCGCCAGGGCGAAGCGTTGCCCGGCGCGGCTGGTGTGATGAACCTGGTGCCCAGCGTCGACCGGCGCGAATTCACCGAGGCGATAGCGCGCATTCACGAAGCCATCCGCGCCGGTGAGACCTACCAGGTGAACTACACCTACCGCCTGCACGGCCAGGCCTACGGCTCGCCGCTGGACCTGTACCGGCGCTTGCGCGCGCGCCAGCCGGTGGCCTACGGCGCATTGATCGCGTTGCCTGAAGGGGGCGAGGTGCGCCATGTGTTGTCGTGCTCGCCCGAGCTGTTCCTGCGCCATGACGCCGGCCTGTTGACGGCCAGGCCGATGAAGGGCACGGCCTCGCGCATCACCACCCCGGAAGGCGACAGCGAGACCGCGCGGCATCTGTCGCTGGACATCAAGAACCGCGCCGAGAACCTGATGATCGTGGACTTGCTGCGCAACGACCTGGGCCGCGTGGCCGAGGTCGGCTCGGTCAAGGTGCCCGACCTGTTCACCATCGAACATTACCCCACGCTGTTCCAGATGACCTCGACCGTGCAGGCGCGGCTAAAGCCCGACGCGGGCTTTGCCGAGCTGTTGCGCGCCGTGTTTCCCTGCGGCTCCATCACCGGCGCGCCCAAGCACCACACCATGCAGCTGATCGCCGAGCTGGAGACCACCACGCGCGGCTTGTACTGCGGCGCCATCGGCTGGGTCGACGCGCCGCGGGGCGGTGCGCGCTGCGGAGACTTTTGCCTGTCGGTCGCGATCCGCACACTCACCCTCGGGCCCGAGGCACAGGGGTTGCGGCCGGCCCGGCTGGGCGTGGGCGCCGGCATCGTGCTGGACAGCCGGGCGCTGGACGAGTTCGAGGAGTGCCGCTTGAAGGCGCGCTTTCTCACTCGCACCGACCCCGGGTTCGAGTTGTTCGAGACGATGCTGGCCTCAGCGGACGAAGGTGTGCAGCACCTCGATCTGCACTTGGCGCGCCTGGGCAGCAGCGCGCGGGTGCTGGGCTTTGAGTTCGATCCTGTTGCCGCGGCTGACGCGCTGCAAGCCTGCGTGCTGGCGCCAGGCGGGCCATCGCGGCTGCGCCTTGCGCTGGCCCACAACGGTGCGCTGCAAGTGACCCACGCGCCGCTGTCGCCCCTGCCCGATGGCCCGGTGGCCTTGCTCGTCGCCGAGCATCGCCTGCCCAACGTCAACCCGCTGTCCGCGCACAAAACCACGCTGCGCCAGCACTACGACGAGGGCGTGCGCGCGGCCGAGCGCGCGGGCGCGTTTGACAGCCTGTTTTTCACAGAAGAGGGGCGTCTGGTCGAAGGCGGCCGCAGTTCTGTGTTCGTGCAACTGGGGGGCCGCTGGTGGACGCCGCCGCTGGCCGACGGTGCGTTGCCGGGCGTGATGCGCGGCCGCATGCTGCAAATCCCGGCCTGGCAGATCGGTGAACGCAGCTTGCGCATCGACGAGTTGCGCCAGGCCGAAGCGTTGATGGTCTGCAACGCGCTGCGCGGGCCGCTGCCTGCGCGCTTGCTGTAAGCGAGCCATGAACCTGGCGCTGTTCGACCTTGACCACACGCTGATCCCGTTCGACAGCGGCATGGCGTGGACGCGCTTTCTGGTCGAGCGCGGCGTGTTGCCGGCGCAGGCCGAAGCGCAATACCTGGACTTCTGCCACCAGTACGTGGCCGGCACGCTGGACATCCATGCGATGCACCGCGCCAATGTCGCGCCGCTGCTGCGCCATTCCCGAGCGCAACTGTCGGCATGGGCGCTGGAGTTCGAGGCCAGGGTAGCGCCGCGAATCCCGACGGATATGCAGGCGCTGGTCCGCAAGCATCTGGACGCGGGCGACCTGTGCGCCATCGTGACCGCCACCACCCGCTTCATCGCCGAACCGTTCGGCCGGCTGTTCCGCATCGATGACGTGCTGGCCACCGAGGCCGCCACCGAGAGTGGCCGACCCGAGGCCGCGCTGACCGGCGAAATCGCCGGCGACCCCTGCTATCGCGAACACAAGCTGACACACGTCAACGCCTGGTTGTCGCTGCGCCAGATGCGTCTGGTCGACTTCGAGCGGTCGTGGTTCTACTCCGACTCGGCGAGTGACCTGCCGTTGCTCAAGGCTGTGTCGGACCCGGTGGCGGTGCAGCCGGATGAACGCTTGCTGGCTTGCGCGCGTGCCGCCGGTTGGCCGGTTCTCCAGCGCGCGCCGTAGGCACCCACCTCGCGGCTGGGCTGCAACGCAGCGCGATCGCCTACGCCTGAATCAACCCCCACCTCAGCGCCACCAGCGTCAACTCGCTCTGGTTGTTCGCGCCGAGCTTTTGCTTCACGTGGTACAGGTGCGTGCCCACCGTGCTGGGCGACAGATTCAGACTGTCGGCGATTTGCGCCACGCTCAGGCCGCGCGCGAGTTGAATGAAGACCGAGAACTCGCGTTCGCTCAAGGCTTCGGCCGGGCTGGCCTGTCCGTCGATTTGCGCCATCGCCAGGGCTTGAGCGGTTTGGGCGTCGACGTATCGTTCGCCGCGCGCCACCGCGGTCACCGCCGCGATCAAGGCATCGGGCGCGCTGCGCTTGGCCAGGTAGCCCAACGCGCCGGCCCGCAGCACGCGCCTGGGGTGGGCAGTGTCTTCATGCGCCGACAAGGCCAGCACACGTGCCTTGGGGTCCTGCGCCAACAGGCGGCGCACCGCCTCCAGGCCGCCCATGCCGGGCATCGACAGGTCCATCACCACCACGTCGGGCTTGACACGCGGGTAGTCGATGCAAGCCTGTTCGCCGCTGCCGGCTTCAGCCACCACCTCGACCTGGGCGTCGGACAACAGCATGCGAAAACCCATCCGCACCAGCGCGTGGTCGTCGACCAGCATCACGCGGATCATGCGGGCTCCAGTGCCAGTGGCATGCGGACTTCCAGCGCCACGCCATGCGGTGCGGCGGCGGCGAGCTTGAAGACGCCGCCCAGGCTTTCGACGCGCTCGGTGAGCCAGCGAAGCCCGTAGTGGCCGGTGCGCTGCGACCAGTCCGGCGCCAGGCCCTGGCCGTCGTCGGTGAGCGTGAGCTGGACTTCGTCTTGCCTGCCGTCCACCGCCAGTTGCAGGTGCTGTGCCTGCCCGTGGCGCAAAGCGTTGGTGATGCCTTCCTGCGCCGCGCGGTACAGCGCCAGCGCCACATCGGCGGGCAGCCTGGCCTGCGCCAGGTCGACCCGAAGCTCGATGCTCACATCGGTGTGGCTGCGGCGGGTGCGCTCGGCCAGGTCGGTCAAGGCCTCGGCCAGGCCGAAGTTGTCCAGCACCAGCGGCGTCAAGCGCGGGATGATGCCGTGCATGGCGTCGTACAGGCGCGACGACTCGTCGGCAATCAGACTCGCCGCGCTCGCAGCCTGCGGGTCCAGCGTGGCCACCCGCTGTGCGATCGACAGCGCCATGCTGCGCATGGCGGTGACCGACTGGCCAAGTTCGTCGTGCAGCTCGCGCGCGATCAAACGCCGCTCTTGTTCGATGTGGTGGTCGATCCAGCGGGTCAGCTCGCGGCTGTCGGACAGCTCGCGTTCGGCGCGCCCCGCGCGGCGTTCGTTGTCGAGGTTCTGTTGCAGCACGCCGACCATGCGGTTGAAGGCCGCGCCCAGCGCCGCCGCTTCGGTGCCGGGCAAGGGCGGCAGCGCCACGTCGAAGCGCCCGGCTTGCAGCTGGTCGAGGGCCGTCACGATCTCGCCGAACGGCCGCACCGTGCGCCCGACCAGCCAGAACACCAGGGCGTTGACCGCGACCAGCAGGACCAGCGTACCGAGGCTCAGCCACACCACCGAGTCCCACGCATCCAGCACCGCGCGCGACGCGTTGGCCCGCACCTCCAGCTGCCCGCCGGGGAACTTGATGGATTGCACCACCGGCGGCGGGGCGAGCAGCGCGTCGAACCACTGCGGAGCGTCGCGGCCCGCCTTGTAGGGCGAAGGCGGCGATCGGTACAGCTCCGTGCCCTGGTCGTCCTGCAGCGTGATGTCGTTGGAGCGCACCCGGCCCATGCCCTGCAAAAAGCCGAGCATGGCTTGCGGACCCTGCGCCGCATAGCGCCAGGCGGTGCGGTTGAGCAACTGGATCGCCACCCGGTTGGCGCTGGCCACCTCTTCGTGCACCGATTCGCGCAGGCTGCGGAACTGCAGCGTGGTCAGCACGGCGGCGAACAGGATCGTCAGCACGCCCACGATCAGGTTGATTTTCAGCCGCAGACTCATGGCGTGGATGGTATCGACTGCATTTGCCGGTCCGTGCGCACATTCATGAAAATCATGAGGGGATATTCATGCCGCGAGGGCTGGGGCCATTGGGCCGGGCGACTGAAGATACCGTGCAGGATGTAACCCGTCCCCGCAAGCGCCGACCGGCCTTGTGAGACCTCAAGGAGATTTCTGATGACCTGGCAAACCCCGACCGCCGTTGACTTCCGTTTCGGCTTCGAAATCACGATGTACGTCGCCGCCCGCTGATTCCCAGCGCGCTGCGAATGGCCAACGCCCTGGGTGTCCCCCAGGGCGTTGGTCTTCAAGGGCACCGAAGATTCCAACCCACCATCACCCGCAATGCGCATCACGGTCCTCGGTTCCGCCGCCGGCGGCGGTTTCCCGCAGTGGAACTGCAACTGCGCCAACTGCACTGGCGTGCGGGCCGGCACATTGCGCGCCAAGGCGCGCACCCAGTCGTCGATCTTCATCCGGCCCGACGACGGCGTGGACGGCGTGTTATTCAACGCTTCGCCCGACATCCTGGAGCAGATCCGCGCCAACCCGATCCTGCAACCGGCCCGCGCGGTACGCGATTCGGCCATTGCCGGCGTGGTGCTGATGGACGGGCAGGTGGACCATGCCACCGGCCTGTTCATGCTGCGCGAGCGCGGCAGCCCGCTGCCGCTGTGGTGCACCGATCCGGTCGAAGAAGACCTGACCCAGGGCAACCCGGTGCTGCGCGTGCTGGGCCACTATTGCGGCGTGCAACGCCGGCGCATCGCGCTCGATGGTTCGTCATTCAAAGTGCCCGGTGTGGCGAACCTGAGCTTGTGCGCGCTGCCCTTGTCCAGCAAGGCTGCGCCGTACTCGCCGCACCGTGAGAACCCGGTGCCCGGTGACAACATCGGCATGACCGTGACCGACCCCCTCAGCGGCAAGCGCCTTTTCTATGCGCCCGGCCTGGGCGAGATCACGCCGCAGGTGTTCGACGCGATGTCGACCGCCGACGCGGTGATGGTGGATGGCACGTTCTGGACCAACGACGAAATGATCTCCATGGGTTTGAGCAAGAAGACGGCCCGCGACATCGGCCACCTGGCCCAAACCGGCCCCGGCGGCATGATCGAATGGATGGGCAAGCTGCCGGCCGCCACCCGCCGCCTGCTGATCCACATCAACAACACCAATCCCATCCTCGATGAAGACTCCGAGCCGCGTGCGGCGCTGGCGCGCGCGGGCATCGAAGTCTGCGAAGACGGCATGAACATTTCACTCTGAGCGACCATGCGTGCAGACATGCTTCAAGAAGGCCGGCACGTGGCTGAGGGCGGCTTGGCGTGGACCCGCGACGAGTTCGAGGCCAAGCTGCGCGAGCGCGGCCGTGCGTACCACATCCATCATCCGTACAACGTGATGCTCAACAGCGGGCGCGCCACGCCCGAGCAAATTCGCGGCTGGGTGGCGAACCGCTTTTATTACCAGATTGCGATTCCCATCAAGGACGCTGCCGTGCTTTCGAACTGCCCGGACCCGGCCGTGCGCCGCGGCTGGGTACAGCGCATCCTGGACCACGACGGTTTTGAGATCGGCGGCATCCAGGACGAAGGCGGCGTCGAAGCCTGGCTGCGGCTCGCGCAAGCCGTGGGCCTGACCCGCGAAGAAGTGCTGGACCTGCGGCATGTGGTGCCGGCGGTGCGTTTTGCCGTCGACGCGTATGTGAACTTCGCGCGTCGCGCACCCTGGCAAGAGTCGGTGTGTTCGTCGCTGACCGAGCTGTTTGCGCCCGAGATCCACAAGCAGCGCCTGGCCACCTGGCCCGAACACTACCCGTGGATCGCGCAAGACGGCTTGATGTACTTTCGCAACCGCATCAGCCAGGCACGACGCGACGTCGACCAGGGCCTGGCGATCACGCTGGATCACTTCACGACGCGGCCGCTGCAAGAGCGCGCGTTGGAGATCCTGCAGTTCAAGCTCGACATCCTGTGGGCGTTGAGCGACGCGTTGATGCTGCGTTACGGTGCGCCAACATGACGGCGGCCACCGCGGCCACCGTGCCCCGTGTCGGCACCGGCTTTCGGCTGCAGTGGGAGCCGGTGCAGGACTGCCATGTGCTGCTGTATCCCGAAGGCATGGTCAAGCTCAACGGCAGCGCGGGCGAGATCATGAAACGCTGCGATGGCCAGCGCAGCATCGAAGCCATCGCGGCCGAGTTGGAACAGGCATTCTCCGCGAGCAAGCTGCAGCCCGACGTGATCGCCTTCGTCGAAATGGCCGCCAAGCAGAACTGGCTCACCTGGGAGTGATGGGATGAATTCGACCGCGCTTGAAGCCGCACCTGCATCGCACAAGATCGGCCCGCCGCTGTGGCTGCTCGCCGAGCTGACCTACCGCTGCCCGCTGCACTGCGTGTTTTGCTACAACCCGGTGGACTTTGCGCGCCAGCAAGATGAACTCTCCACCGACGACTGGATTCGGGTGCTGCGCCAGGGCCGCGAGATGGGTGCGGTGCAGCTCGGCCTGTCGGGCGGCGAACCGTTGGTGCGCGACGACCTGGAGCTGATCGTTGCTGAAGCGCGCAGCTTGGGCTACTACACCAACCTGTTGACCTCGGGCGTGGGCCTCAGCGTGCAGCGCGCCACGGCGCTGAAAGCGGCCGGGCTGGAGCATGTGCAGTTGTCGTTCCAGGACTCGACGCGCGAGATGAACGACTTCTTGTCGCACACCAAGACCTTCGAGCTGAAGAACAAGGTCGCGAAAATCATCAAGGACCAGGGCTGGCCGATGGTGATGAACGTGGTGATCCACCGCATGAACATCGACCACATCGACCGCATCATCGGCATGGCGGTCGAGCTGGGTGCGGAGTACCTGGAGATTGCCAACACGCAGTACTACTCGTGGGCCTATCTCAACCGCGACCAGCTGCTGCCCACACACGCGCAGCTCAAACACGCGGAGCAGGTGACCGATGCCTGGCGCGAAAAACTCGGCAACAAGATGCGCATCTTTTTCGTGGCGCCCGACTACCACGAAGGCAAGGCCAAGAAGTGCGTCAACGGTTGGGGCAACATGTTCCTCACCGTCGCACCCGACGGCACCGCGCTGCCCTGCCACACCGCCAAGATGCTGCCGGGCCTGAGCTTCCCCAGCGTCAAGGAGCACAGCCTGCGCGACATCTGGTTCGATTCGGAAGGCTTCAACCGCTACCGCGGTACCGGCTGGATGAAGGAGCCCTGTTCGAGCTGCGAGTTCAAGGAGATTGACCTGGGAGGCTGCCGCTGCCAGGCGTTCATGCTGGCGAATGACCCAGCGGTGGCCGACCCGGTGTGCGTGAAGAGCCCGCACCACCATTTGGTGACCGACGCGGTGGCGCAGGCGGCTGCCAGGTCCAGCGTGATCGAGCACCCGCTGGTGTTTCGGGATCCGGTCAATTCACGACGCCTGAGCGATCCCACGCTGCAGAAAGCCTGACACCAAGATCGCCAAGGTTCGCGCGGGCCGAGGCCATCGGGTGGGCAACTCCGCTCCTGTCCTCCGGGCCGGAAATACCGGCCCTCCCCCTTTACCTCCGTCGCCCACCCGACGTCCTCGGCTTGGAACGGTGGTGAATTCGCGCGACCCGTCTGCCGCCGAGCGGCCAGTGGGGAATGGCTTTGAACGGCCAGTTCCTGCCGCTGGCCACAGGCAGCTTCCGTGCATCTCACTTGGGCTGATTCGTGTCGCAGGTGATCAGTGATCAAGAGGCGGCCATCAATCGGCAAGCTCCTGGAAGTGTGTCGCCACAGGCAGCGGACTGTGAGCGTGCGCGCTCAGCGTAGCAGTGTGTCTGCGGGTCAGCGCCACAACCGATAGGGCCAAAACGCTTCGTCGGTCTCGCTGCGCCGCCTCAGTTCCTCGGGGCTGAAGCCGGAGAGCCGCCGCGTTTCGCGGCACAGGTGGGACTGATCGGCGTAGTCGGTGTCGGCCGCAATCTCGGCCCAGTTGACGGTCGAGCCGACATCGCGCTGCGCAACGGCCATGAAGGCCCGCTCGGCGCGGGAAACGGCGCGCA
>JANNDW010000341.1:0-2571 GCA_031378125.1 Methylibium sp.
TGTTCGACGGCATCACCCGCCACAGCCCCGAAGGCGTGTGGTTCAAGGAGTTGGCGGCGCGCGAGGGCTTTCACAGCGCGGTGCAGTGGCGCGACAGCGGGCGTGACATTCCGCAAGGTGACGCCGCGCGCGACGAAGCCGAGCGCTTGCGCGACCCAAGCTGACTGCGAGGCTTCGCGGGCGTTGCGAACCGTTGCAAAAGCATTTGCGTCCTTGTCGCAAGTGCGTCACGCAAATGATCCTCAAGTTTTTTCGCGAGTTGCCGAGCGGAAAAATGGAGTGCCTTGATCCCCAAATAAGCACGTCGATTCGGTCACTTTTCCGGGCTTCATTTACCCCTGATTCAGGGGGTTCCTGAGATGCTCCGGTCACCGCGCAAGACATCCTTTATGCGCTGAACGGTTGAACCCACGGAGCTGTTTTCATGAACCTGTCGACCCCCTGTATCGCCTTGATCGAGCGCCGCCGATTGCGCAGCGTCCTGGTGTTTGCGCTTGCGTCGGTGACGCTGCTGGCCGCGCTGTTCGGCCTGCCAGCCGCCCACGCCCAGACCGCGTCGAGCAAGATCGCCGCCGACCTTGCGCAGGTCATTGCGGCATCCACCACGCCGAAGCTGAACTGGGCCAAGGATGTGGACAACGTCCGCATGGTCAAGGTGCTGATCGTCAGCAACAGCACCGACCCCAACCTCGTGGCACTGCGCGGCGACGTGATCGCCAAGGGCGGCACGGTGTACATGCGCTACGTGTCGGTCAGCGCCTTGTCGGCGATGCTGCCGGTCCACCAGGTGGCAGCCATTGCCGCGCGTGCGGATGTGCAAGGCGTCTCGCCGAATCGGCTGACCGCGCGCACCGCCAGCGCACTGGAATCGATCACCGGTACGCTGACCTCCAGCGTGCGCACCTACAGCAGCGCCACGGCCTACAGCGGTCTGAATGGCACCGGCATCGGCATCGCGGTGCTCGACTCGGGAATCGAAAAGAACCACACCAGCCTGCTGGCCGCCGATGGCAATACCCAGCGGGTGAAGAAGGCGGTGGACTTCCAGAAGGTGGGCGACGCGACGGCCGTCGGTGTCAAAGACTGGACCGCGGGTATCGACGCTTCGGCCGGGCTGTATCCGGGCAGTGCGTCGATGGCCAACTACGAATCCAAGATCGACGCCATCGGCATCAACCGCCCCGACCGCTACGGCCACGGCAGCCATGTGGCCTCAATCGCCGCCGGGCGCGGCTTCTACCGGACACCCGATTCGACCGGTGTGGCACCCAACGCCAACCTGTATGACGTGAAGGTGCTCGACGCCAACGGCTACGGCCAGGTCAGCGACGTGTTGGCGGCCATCGACTGGGTGATCTACCACGCCAAGGAATACAACATCCGCGTGATGAACCTGAGCCTGGCCGCCGATTCCACCGAGAGTTGGCAGACCGACCCGCTGGCGCGCGCCGCGCGCAGCGCCGTGGCTGCCGGCATCACGGTGGTGGTGGCCGCGGGCAACTTCGGCCAAACAACGACCGGCGCGCAACGCTACGGCACGATCAGCTCGCCCGGGCACGAGCCGTCGGTGATCACGGTCGGCTCGGCCAACACCAAGGCCACCACGGCACGAAGCGACGACACCATCAATCTGTTCAGCTCGCGCGGCCCGACCCGCGGCTCGTACATCGACACCACGGGCGTGCGGCGCATCGACAACCTGCTCAAGCCCGACCTGGTGGCGCCCGGCAACAGAATAGTCGGCGCGCTGGCCGCCGACAAGGCGGGTGCGGGGGGCGCCTTCAACTACCTGTCGGTGACCTACCCGGTCCTGATGTCCGGCTACGGTGGTGACGGCCAGGACGGCAAGGTGGCGCTGATGAACCTGAGCGGCACGTCGGTCGCCGCGCCGGTGGTCGCCGGCACTGTGGCGCTGCTGCTGCAGGCCAACCCCGGCCTCACGCCGCCGCTGATCAAGGCCATCCTGCAGTATTCGGCGCAGCCCATGGTCGGCGCCAATCTGCTGCAGCAAGGTGCGGGGCTGCTCAACGTCGACGGTGCGGTCAAGCTCGCGAAGGTGCTGCGCACCGACATCAAGACTGCGGTCGAGGCCGGCACGCTGGCTTCCGGCGCCAACTTGCTCGCCGCCGGCAAGACGATGCCGCTGGCCACGTCCACGATCAACGGCCAGGCCTTCAACTGGAGCCGCATCGTCTATGCCGGCGGCACGCAAATCGTCAGCGGCGACGCGTTGTTCACCAAGTACCAGCCGATCTATGACCACCGCATGGTGTGGGCCGGCAAGGTGGAGCGCCGCCACACCGTGAGCTACTGGCCCGCGGCCAGCGGCGTTCCGGCCAATACCTTCGTGAAGGCCATCACGTCCGTGCAGGCAGCGAACCAGTCGCTGCTGACCGGTGGCGTGGTCAACGCCGGTTCACTGGCAGGCACCAGTTCGTCGATCGGCAAGACCGGCATCTTCATCCCCACCGCCACGCTCAGCGGCTGGCTGGTCTCCGGCAGCGGTCTCGTGCTCACCAACGGACTGGTCCTGAGTGAAGGTCTGGTGTTGAGCGAAGGTCTGGTCCTGAG
>JANNDW010000352.1:0-1769 GCA_031378125.1 Methylibium sp.
CCGAAAGCTGCGCCGCCAAGTACGGCTTCACGCGCGCGGAGCAGGATCAGTTCGCCATCGCTTCCACCACGCGCGCGAAGAAGGCCAACGAGGATGGCAGCTTCGACTGGGAGATGGCGCCTGTCACGTTGCAAGGGAAGACTGGCGACACGGTGGTGAAGTTCGACGAACAACCGTTCAAGGCCAAGCTGGACAAGATCCCGAGCCTGAAGCCCGCCTTCAAGAAGGACGGCACCATCACCGCTGCCAACGCCAGCAGCATCAGCGACGGCGCGGCGGCGCTGGTGCTGGTGCGCGAGAGTACGGCGCGGCAGAAGGGCTTGAAGCCGCTGGCGCGCATCGCGAGCCATGCCGTGTTTGCGCAAGCCCCGGAGTGGTTCAGCACGGCACCGGCCGGGGCCATCGCCAAGGCGCTCAAGAAGGCGGGCTGGTCGGCTGGCCAGGTCGATCTGTGGGAGGTAAACGAGGCCTTCGCCGCCGTCACGCTGGCCGCGATGGCCGAATACAAGCTGCCGCACGAGATCGTCAACGTGCATGGCGGCGCTTGCGCGCTCGGCCATCCGATCGGCGCCAGCGGCGCGCGCATCGTCGTCACGCTGCTCGGCGCGCTGCGCAAGCGCGGAGGCAAGCGCGGCATGGCGGCGCTGTGCATCGGCGGCGGCGAGGCCACCGCGTTGGCCGTGGAGATGCTGTGAGCCGACCTTTGCGCAGGCGTGCGAACGCCAGGTGGCCGTGCTGAACGCCCTGGGCCTGGCCGGGCCTGCCGAATTGCTGCTGTTCATGACAGCGGTGTTGGTGCTCAACGCCACGCCGGGTGTGGACCTGCTGCTCACGGTGACGCGCACGGCGCAGGGCGGGGCCCGTGCCGGCCTGGTGGCGGCACTGGGCATCAGCAGCGGGTGTGTGGTGCACGCGCTGGCCGCGGCCTTCGGGCTGGCCGCTTTGCTGGCCGTGCACCCGGCCGCCTTCACGGCATTGCGTTGGGCCGGCGCGGCCTACCTGTTGTGGCTCGCGATTTCGATGTGGCGCTCGGCCTGGGCCGGTGGTCTCGGCGCCAACGCAGCGGCGGTGCGGCCGGCGGTCCCGCTTCTCGAAGACTTCCGCGTCGGCTTCGTCACCAACCTGCTCAACCCGAAGGTGGCCTTCTTCTTCCTCGCTTTCCTGCCGCAGTTCATCGCGCCCGAGACCGCGGACAAGACCTTGGCCTTCCTCGGGCTGGGCATGCTCTTCGTGGTCCAGGGCACGCTATTCCTGGCCGCGGTGGTGGCGGTGGTGAGCGCGCTGCGCGGCGTGCCCGCGACAGCACGGCTTCGCAGGCCGCTTCAGACCGTGGCCGGAGGGCTGTTCGCCTGGCTGGCGCTGCGCCTGGCGGGGACTGAATGAGCCGTCTGTGATCGCCCGCTCCTGATTCGCCAGCAGCCCACCTCATGCGGCCCGCCCGGTCGCGCCCCTCGAGAGTCCCGATGCCCCCTCCTGCCACCCGCGCCCGCATCCCGACCACCCGTCCCTCCGGACTCGGCAGCGCGCTCGGCTGGCTGATCGGCCTGCCGTTGCTGACGCTGGCCCTGGCCACGGGCGCCTGGGTGCTGTCCAACCTCGGCGACGCCGATCCGCAGCAGCGCCCGAAAGAGCTGGCGCTGCCTGCCGCAAAGGTGAGCGACGAGCGCAACGGGGCTTATGCGCTCGTCGGCCTGCGCGCGGCGGCCGACCGCGAAGCCGCGGCCGCCGGCCGTGAATCGTGGCGGCTGCAGCAGGCGCAGGCCGCGCGC
>JANNDW010000396.1:0-9194 GCA_031378125.1 Methylibium sp.
CCGCACGCCAATGCAAGCGCAGGCAGCACCACCTGAAGCGCCGCAGCCCGGCCGCGCGCGCGGCTCCGAGGCTCTGCTGAAGCGCCTGGAATGGACCGTCATCCGCCGGCTCGACGGCCTGTTGCAGGGCGACTACCGCACGCTGTGGCGCGGCGCCGGGCTGGACCTGGCCGACCTGCGCGAGTACCAGCACCACGACGACGTGCGCCACATCGACTGGAACGTCACCGCCCGCCTGCAAACGCCGTATGTGCGCCAGTTCACCGAAGACCGCGAGCTGTCGGCCTGGTTCCTGGTGGACCTGAGCGCGAGCGTGGATTTCGGCTCCGACCGGCTCACCAAGCGCGGCGTCGCGCGCGAGTTTGTCGGCGTGCTGGCGCGCTTGCTCACGCGCCACGGCAACCGTGTCGGCGCACTGCTGTACGGCACCGCGGTGGACACGGTGATCCCGGCGCGCAACGGCCGCATGCAGGTGCTGCACCTGTTGCAGCGGATGGCACAGCGGCCTGAACAAACGGCACAAGGCGCGACCCAGCTGCGCGACCTGCTGCTCGCGGCGCAGCGCATCGTGAAGCGCCGCAGCACCGTGTTCGTGGTGTCCGACTTCATCAGCGCGCCGGGTTGGGACCTGGCGTTGGCGCAGCTGGCGCAGCGCCACGAGGTCACCGCGGTGCGCCTGTACGACCCGCTGGAGATGGACCTGCCCGACCTGGGCCTGGTGACGATGCTTGATGCCGAAACCGGCGAGCAAATCGTTGTCGACACACACGACAGCGGCTTTCGCAAGCGTTTCGGGGCCGCCGCCGAGCGGCGTGAAACCGCGCTGCGCAAGGGCCTGGCCCGTGCCGGCGTGGACACGCTGGAATTGGCCACCGACGACGACTTGCTGGACGCCATTCTTCGCTTCGCCGACTTGCGGCGCCAGCGCAGCCGCATTGCCGCAGGAGGCGGTGTTCCCGCGCATCTTTCGGCATGGAGGGCCGCCACACCATGAACCCCATGACCTTCATCTGGCCCGACATGCTGTGGGGCCTGCTGCTCGTTCCGCTGCTGGTCGGCGCTTATGTGTGGCTGTTGAAACGGCGCAAGAAAACCGCGCTGCGCTTCGCCAGCCTGAGCCTGGTGAAAGAGGCGATGGGCAAGAGCAACGCCTGGCGCCGCCACCTGCCGCCGGCCCTGCTGCTGCTGGCCACCACGGCGCTGTTGCTGGCTGCGGCGCGGCCGGCGGCCGTGATCACGCTGCCGCTGCAGGAAAAAACCATCGTGCTGGCCATTGACGTGTCGGGCAGCATGCGGGCGACCGATGTCAAGCCCAACCGCATCGTCGCCGCGCAAGAGGCGGCCAAGGCCTTCATCGCCGAGTTGCCGCGCAGCGTGCGCCTGGCGGTGGTGTCGTTCGCCGGCACCGCGGCCGTGGTGCAGGCGCCCACGCTGAGCCGCGAAGACGTGATCGCGGCGATCGACCGCTTCCAGCTGCAGCGCGGCACGGCCATCGGCAGCGGCATGGTGTTGTCGCTGGCCACCATCTTCCCGGACGCCGGCATCGACCTGTCGCAAATCACCGGCGCGCGCAACATGCCGCCGTCGCCGGGCGACAAGGCCAAGAAAGACTTCACTCCGGTGGAGCCGGGCTCGTATGGGTCGGCGGCCATCATCTTGCTGACCGACGGCCAGCGCACCACCGGCCCCGATCCGCTGGACGCCGCCAAAATGGCCTCCGAGCGCGGTGTGCGCGTGTACACCGTGGGCATCGGCACCAAGGAAGGCGAGACGATCGGCTTCGAAGGTTGGTCGATGCGGGTGCGGCTCGACGAAGACACGCTGAAGAACATCGCCGATCGCACCCGCGCCGACTACTTTTACGCCGGCACCGCCGAGGATTTGAAAAAGGTCTACCAGTCGCTGAGCAGCCGGCTGGTGGTCGAGAAAAAGGAGACCGAGATCAGTGCGCTGTTCGCCGCGTTGGGCGCGCTGCTGGTGGTGGTGGCCGCGGGCTTGTCGGTGTGGTGGTTCGGCAGGGTGGTGTAGAGGATAGACTGCCGCCGAGCTTTTCCGATCACCTTGATGCACCCCGACGATGCCGCCTTCCCTTCCGATAACGCACACGCGGGGCCGATGGACCTTGCGTTGCAGTTGTTGGAGCATGCCGGTTATCAGCTGCCAGCGCTGGACGACGTTGGCAAGGACGCCTGGCTCGCGTCGCTGATCAGCGGGCTGTGCGAGCTCTCCAGCCGCGACCCGCTCACCGGCCTGGCCAACCGGCGCCAGTTCGAGTTGGCGCTGGCCCGCGAGGTGGACCGGGTTGCGCGCACCGGCGAGTCGGCGGTGCTGCTGATGATCGACATCGATCACTTCAAGAAGGTCAACGACACCCACGGCCATGCGGCGGGCGACCTGGTGCTGCGGGCCGTGGCGCTGGTGCTGCAAGACTGCATCCGCCCGATGGACACGGTGGCCCGCTTCGGTGGCGAGGAGTTCGCGATGGTGCTGCCCAATTGCGCGCCCGGTTTTGGCCTGGTGGTGGCCGAGCGGGTGCGTCTGCAGGTGCAGGGGCGCGCGGTGCCGGTGGCGCCCGGCAAGGAGATCACGGTCACCGTCAGCATTGGCGGTGCGTTTGCGCCCCAGTGGGTGCGGTCTTCGGCGCCGCTGTGGTTGGAGCGCGCCGACCAGCAGCTCTACAACGCCAAGGCAGGCGGCCGCAACCGCGCCTGCGTCGAAGAACCTCTGGTATCGCCGGTCAGCGCCGAAGAAAAAGGCCTGCTGTTCGGCGCCTCGTATTTTCAGGAACTCGAATGAGCACCGACAGCGAAGCGCCGCGCACTGCGGGCCCGGCCAAACCGGCTGTGGGGACCGCCGCGGCGGCGGCTCGCATCCTGGCCATCACCAGCGGCAAAGGCGGCGTGGGCAAGACCTTCCTGTCCGCCAACCTCGCGGCCGCGCTGGTGCGCCGCGGTGAACGCGTGTTGGTGCTCGACGCCGACCTGGGCCTGGCCAACCTGGACGTGGTGCTCAACCTGGCGCCCAAGGTCACGCTCCACGATGTGTTCACCGGCAAGGCCTCGTTGGAAGACGCCGTCCTGCCGGCGCCGGGCGGCTTCTCGGTGCTGCTGGCCGGCTCGGGGCTGGTGGAGTATTCGCGCCTGACCGCCGAGGTGCGCGAGCAGCTGCTCAAGATCATCGAGACGCTCGCGCCGCGCTACGACCGCATCTTGCTCGACACCGGCGCCGGCATCTCCGACGTGGTGCTGTTCGCGGTGTCGCTCGCGCACGAGGTGCTGGTGATCGCCACGCCCGAGCCGACCTCGATGACCGATGCCTACGCCACCATCAAGGTGCTGGCCACGCAGCAGCAGCGCCGCGCCATCCGCCTGGTGATCAACCAGGCCGGCCGCGCCGGTGAGGGCAAGATCATTCGGACCCAGCTGCAAAAGGTGGTGGACCAGTACGTCACCCCGCTGATGCAAGACGCCACGCCGCCCGTCAAGCTCGACCTGCTGGGCGAGATTCCCGTCGACCCCGCGGTGCGCGAGGCAGTGCAAAAACGCCGGCTGCTGCTGGAGTTGCTGCCCGGCTCGCCGGCCGCCCAGGCGGTCGGCGCCATCGCGGCGCGGTTGATGAGCTAGGCCCCGGCAGAGTCACACGCCGATGATCGCCGACATCACGCTGCGCCTGGCCCACCGTGCCGACGCGCAAGGCATTGCGATCTTGTCGCGCGACCTGATCGAACACGGTCTGGGCTGGAGCTGGACGGCCCGGCGGGTGATGCGCAGCATCGTTGACGCCGACACCAATGTGCTGGTGGCTTTGAACGCAGCCGGTAATTTGCAGGGCTTCGGCATCATGACGTACGGTGACGACGATGCGCACCTGCTGTTGTTGGCGGTGCGGGCGGCGCAGAGCCGGCGCGGCATCGGCAGCGCCCTGCTGGGCTGGCTTGAGGCGGCAGCGCTCAGCGCGGGCGTGCGCCGGATTTTTCTCGAAGCACGCGAGTCGAATGCGCTGGCACGGGCCTTCTACCACCGCCTGGGCTATCGCGAAACCGAGCTGCTGCCCGGCTACTACCAGGGCCGTGAAGCCAGCGTGCGCCTGGTCAAGAACCTGTGGCAATCGGCCGGTGTGACGAGGCGGGCGCGGGAATGACCCGGTTGAGGGTGCCAAGAAAAAAGCTGCTGCCCGCTCTGATCCTGATCGTCTTGACGGCATTGGCGGTGTGGGCCACGCCCAAGGTATTGCGGCGCACGCAGATGCAGGGTGTGAAGGCGGTGACCGTGGCCCAGGGTTTGGAAAATCCGTGGTCGCTGGCCTTCTTGCCCGATGGCCGCATGCTCGTCACCGAGCGGCCGGGGCGCATGCGCATCGTCGAGCCCGACGGCCGGCTGGGCGCGCCGCTGGCCGGCCTGCCCCAGGTGTTTGCCGAGGGCGAAGGCGGCCTGCTCGATGTGACGCTGGACCCGAAGTTCAAGGACAACGCCACCGTCTACTGGAGCTACAGCGAACCGGCGTTGGCGGGGCAGGAAGGCAGCAGCACCGCGGTGGCGCGCGGCCGGCTTGGCGAGGCGGGCCTGGTTGACGTGCGGGTGATCTTTCGCCAACCTGAAAAGCTGAAGGACAGCGTCCACTTCGGCTCACGGCTTCTCTTCGCGCCCGATGGCAACCTGTTCGTGACGCTGGGAGACCGCTGGCATCGCGACGATGCGCAAAAGCTCGGCTCGGCCCACGCCAAGATCATGCGCATAGACACCGAGGGCCGCGCGCCTGCGGACAACCCGTTCGTGGGCCGCGACGGCGCGCTGCCGACGATCTGGACCTATGGCAACCGCAATGTGCAAGGCATCGCCTTCCACCCGGCCACCGGCGAGCTGTGGGCCAGTGAGCACGGACAGAAGGGCGGCGACGAACTCAACCTCATCGCACCCGGGCGCAACTACGGCTGGCCGGTCATCGCCTACGGCTGCGAGTACAACACCTGCGCCAAGATCGGCGAAGGCACCCACAAGGCCGGCATGGAGCAGCCGGTGGCCTGGTGGGGGCCGCAGTCTCTGGCCCCCAGCGGCATGGCCTTCGTCACCAGCGACCGCTATCCCGGCTGGAAGGGCCAGATGTTCATCGGCAGCCTGACCGAACGCGCGTTGTTGCGCCTGAAGATCGAAGGCCACCAGGTGGTGGAACAGCAGCGCATCGCCACCGCGCTGAACGAGCGCATCCGCGATGTGCGCCAAGGGCCGGACGGGTGGCTGTATGTGCTGACGGACAGCGTGCAGGGACGGGTGGTTCGGTTGGAGCGGTGAGGGTGCGATGGCCTCAGGGCGGCACTTGTGTTGCGCTGGCTCCCAAGGCCAGTCCGCACACCCTCAAGCAAACCGCCCGTGCAAAAACCACCCCTGATCGCCCACCGCTGCAGACAACGGCAAGCGCGCGCGGTAAATCCACACCAACGCGCCTTCTGATGTCTGGGCGATGAAGTAGTCGCGCTCGGCCAGGCCAGCGTCCCACCAGCCGGCTTCGATGCGCTCGGGGCCGCTGAGCAGTTGCAGGGCCTGGCCGCCCAGCACCGGGCGGGACCGGCGCTCGGGCAAGGGCTCGGGCGGATGCAGCAGCCACACCGGGCATGAGGACTGCGGCCCCTGGGCGGGCTCGTCGTGCCCCTTGGCCGGCTTGCTGGCGGCCCCCTCTTTCGCAGCGCTCTTGGTCATGGACTTTGCTGCGCCCTTTGCGATGCTCTTTGCCTTGCCTGTTGCCTTGCCTGTTGACTTGCCTGTTGCCGCCGCCTGCACAGGCCGCACCCAGCCAGCGCTGCCCAGCTCCGCCGTCTGAAGCTCGCTGCCCCGTTCGGGCCGATGGTCTTCCACCCGCACCAGGCGCTGCACCTGCTCCGGCCCCAGCCGCGCTTGCAGGCGCTCGATCAAGCGCGTCAGGCCTTCTCGTTCGCCGCCGGGCGTGGGAAAGAGTTCGTTGTTGGGCGGGGCGCGCCGGGCGATGTCGCTGGCGTGCAATTGCAGGTCCAGCGTGGGCGCGGGCAACTGCAGCCCCGCCAGCCGCTCGCGCAGCAGCACAGCCAAGTGGGCGGCATCGCGCGAGGGTTCGTTCAAGGCAATGTCGAGCCGGGTGTCGGCCGGCGTGCTGTTGGAGTGCATGGTGGCGTTTGGGCGGCGGCGTGCTTCATGCTGCATCACCAACGTGAATCGGCGCACGAAAGCGTGCTGGGCGCTGAGCCAGGCCACCAGGCGCTCCAGCAGCACCGCGGCGCCGTACAAGACCTGCTCGGTGGTGTCGGCGCGGGCAAACAGCTCCAGCCGGCTTTCGAACGAGGGCGGCAGCGTGATGGGGTCGCGCGGGTCGGGCTGGCTGCCGAGCGCGCGGTCGAGCTCGCCCAGCAGCGCTTCGCCGAAGCGGCGCGCCAGCCCGGCGCGCGGCAGGCGCCGCAGGTCGCCCAGTGTGCGCAGGCCCATGCCTTGCAAAGCCTCCCAATGTTCGCGGCCGGGGCCGAGCAGCCACACCGGGGCGGCATCGAGTGCGGCCCGCAGCGTGGCCAGGTCGGCGCAATGCCGTTGGTGGTGCACGCGCGCGAGCAGCGCCGCGCCTTGCGGCGTGGGCGCGCTGGTGGTGTGGATGCGGTGGCCCAGCGGCGCCAGCGCGCGGTGCAGGCGCTGCAACAAGGCATCGAAGCCACCGAAGTAGCGCAGGCTGCGCTGCACGTCGAGCAGCACGGTGTCGGGCGCCGCGGCGGAGCCGCTCGCAGGTTGAATCGCCACGCTGGGCGTGAAGGCCAGCGCGGCATGCGCCACGCTGGCCAGCGCCTGCGCATCACGCGCCGGATTGGCCTGGCCAAGAATCAGTTGCGGCGCGAGTGCCAGCGCGGTGGCGCGCTTGAGGCCGGGCTTGACGCCCAGGGCCTGGGCAACCAGGTTGGCGCTGACGATGCAGCGCGTGTCCATCAGCGCCAGCGGCGGCTCAATGGCCAGATCAGCCGCTGCGGGCTTGGCTTCGCAATGCAGCGTGGCCGCGAACGATTCGAGCGACAGCAGCGGCAGGTGCAGGGCGATCCAGAGCACGGGGCAGACTCGGACGGAGATTCAGGCGTGAAAGAGGTGTGCTCACGCTGCCGGACATGACATCAGGCAAGGTTGATGGAGGTGGCGCACGCGAACGCGCAGATCGGCGCACAGTGCAAACGCCGCACCGCATCAGCCCATGTTGACGAAGGTGGCCGCAAGCAAACCCGGCGCCTTTGGCGCGCCGGCCAGCGCCCGCTGCCGCGCCACACCCGACAGCACCGGCGGCAGCGCCAGCTGCAACGGCGCTTCCAGCGGCGGGCCACGGCGCTTGAGCAGGCGCACCGCCAGCACATCGGCACCAAAGGGGCGCAGCCCCAGGCGCAGCGGGGCGGCACTGGGGCGCTGCTGGGCGGCCATTTCACGCAACACGAAGGCCGGGCCATCGTGCGCCTGCGCGGCCAGTTGCAGGCGGCGCAGGCGCTCGGCGCGCAGGCGCGGCGGCAACCAGGCCACCAGCGCGCCCACATGGCCGCTCTTCAAGGCCTGCTCCAGCGCCCACAGGCGGCCATCGATGGCCGCTTCGTGGGGACTGCTGTGGCTGCCCGGGATGAGCCTGGCGCGGGTGTTGATGATCAGCAACTGCTCCACATCGAAGCCCAGTTGCGCCAGCGCCCAGGCCGACAGCGCGGCGGGCGGGTCGAACAGCATCACCAGCCGGCCGGCACTTTGAACGGCCGCCAGGCTGGGCGCCAACAGGCGGACTTCGCCCACGCCGGGGTGGGGCAGCAGCAACTCGGTGAGCACGCGGCGCGGCCAGCCGCCGCCGGGCAACTGGGCGTCGAGCGCGGCAAAACCGCTGGGCACAGCGTTTTGTGCATGGCGGCCGAGCTGGTGGCCCAGCCACAGCGCGGGGTGCAGGGTTTCGAGGCTGAGAACAGGGGTGGGTACGGCGGCAGGAGCCCGATCCGCCACGGTCGGCGCACCCGCTTCACCCAGCAGCGGGGAGGGGTTGTGCCGCGCCCGCTCACCCCACGCCACCGGGGGCACCGGCGCGGGGGTGAAAACAGCAGCGGGCAGAAGGTCCATTTGAAGACTGTATGTTTATAAGGGGTATCCACTTAGCTCCAGTAGAGCCACAAACACTGGACGTCTATCCAGTAATACTACCTCTGCTTCGTCGGCTTGGGTAGTGGCTTGACGACGCTGTCGTAGGTCACCGGTTCGGTGACGACGGCTTGTTGCAGCAGCCGGTAGAACAGCATCCCGCGCGAGCCCGAAGTGCGGCGATTGAAGCGGAACACGAACTCGTCCAGGTAGGCGTCCAAGTGCCCCGGCTGGACCGATCCATGGTGCGTCCCCAGAATCCAGCGCTTGACCAGCGAAGCCACCCGGTGCACGCCGGCCATCGACACATGGGCTGGCACATCAGAGCCGAGCATCACGGTGCGCTGGTGGTCGTAGCCCAGCCCGCTCAAGGAGCGGTAGGCGGCCGAGCCGTCGGTTCGCACCTGCGCGCCGGGCTCGATGCAGGCCTGCACGAATGGCACGACGCACTCATCCGAATCGTTCTCGATGCGACGCAATCGAATTCGCCCGAAACCTTTGGGCTGCAGCAGTTCCACCGCCAAGACGACCAGCACTTTGGTCGTCTTGTTCTTGCGTCCCACCGGTGAGATGGGCTCCTCGCGGTCCGTAATGGCTAGGTAGGTTTCGTCGACCTCGACCTGGCCCTTCAGGCGATCCCGATCGGGGCGCACCATGGCCCGGCGAAACCGATGCAGCATGGTCCAGGCGGTCTGGTAGCTGCCCAGCCCCAGCACGCGTTGCAGGCCCAAGGCACTCACGCCTTGCTTCTGGTTGGTCAAGTACCACGCTGCCGCCAACCACACACGCAAGGGCGTGCGGGTCTTGTCGAAAATGGTACCGGCGGTGACGGTGCTCTGGCGCCCGCAGCTGCGGCACATCAGCCGCGCCCGGTTGGAGCGATAGGGCTCCTGCGCAACGCCGCACCCCGGGCAGACGAAGCCGCTCGGCCAGCGCAGCTTCTCCAGATACCCCAGGCAAGTCTCTTCGCTGGCGAACCAGTCGAGAAACTCGTTCCAGTTGCGGGGGTAGTCACGGCCCGCTTCTGGCGCTACGATAGGCTGGGTATTCATCCAGTGATAGTAGCGTCACTGGAGCTAAGTGGATACCCCTTAT
>JANNDW010000397.1:0-4398 GCA_031378125.1 Methylibium sp.
GATCGCCGACGCCAACGTGCTGGCCTGCACGCAGCGCGGCGTCAACGTGATCCAGCTCAACCTCGAAGAAGGGCTGGCGATGTTCGAAGACCAGAGCTTCGACATGGTGCTCCAGCTGGACACGCTGCAGCACCTGCGCAACACCGAGGGCATGCTGCGTGAAACCGCCCGGGTCGGGCGCGTGGGCATCGTCAGCTTTCCCAACTTTGCGCACTGGCCGAACCGCCTGAGCGTGTTCACCGGCCGCATGCCGGTCACCAAGGCGCTGCCCTACCAGTGGTACGACACGCCCAACATCCGCGTCGGCACCTACACCGACTTCGAGGTGCTGGCACGCCGCGACGGCCTGCGGATTCTCGATTCGTTCGGCATCCAGAACGGCGCGGCGGTGCGCCGCTGGCCGAACCTGCGCGCCAGCGTGGCGGTGTTCAAGTTCCGCAGAACCTGAGGGCATGGCCGCGTTGCTGCTCGGCTGCATCGCCGACGACTTCACCGGCGCCACCGACCTGGCCAACAACCTGGTGCGCGCCGGCATGCGGGTGGTGCAGACCATCGGTGTGCCCGCCACAAAGCTCGAAGCCGAGGCCGACGCGGTGGTCGTCGCGCTCAAGTCGCGCACCATTCCCGCGTCCGAAGCGGTGGCGCAATCGCTGGCCGCGCTGCGCTGGTTGCAGGCGCAGGGCGCGCAGCAGTTCTACTTCAAGGTCTGCTCCACCTTCGACTCGACGCCGCAGGGCAACATCGGCCCGGTGACCGATGCATTGATGGACGCGCTGGGTTGCGACTTGACCGTGGTCACACCGGCCTTCCCGGACAACCAGCGCACGGTGTTCAAGGGCCACTTGTTCGTCGGCGACGTGCTGCTCAGCGACAGCGGCATGCGCCAACACCCGCTGACGCCGATGACCGACGCCAACCTGGTGCGCGTGCTGCAGGCGCAGACGTGGCGTAAGGTTGGCCTGGTCGAGCAGGCCGTGGTGGCGCGCGGGGCACAGGCGATCCGCGAGCGATGCGCGCGACTCCGGCAGGAGGGAGTCGGCATGGCGATCGTCGATGCGATCAGCAATGACGATCTGATGTGCCTGGGCCTGGCGCTGAAGGGGCAAGCCTTGGTGACCGCCGGTTCCGGCGTGGCGATCGGCCTACCGCAGAACTGGGGTCTGCAAGCCAACGCGGAAGCGGCCACGCTGCCACGCGCTGGCGGAGCGCGTGCCGTCATCTCCGGCAGTTGCTCGGTGGCCACCAACGCGCAAGTGGCGAACGCACTGACCGGCGGGGTGCTCGATTTCGTAGTCGACCCGTTGGCGGTGGCCGACGTGGTGGCGCAGGCCCTGGCCTGGGCGCAAAGCCGGCTCGGCCGCGGCGCGCTGCTGGTTCGCGCCACCGCGCAGCCGGCCGAATTGCAGGCGGTGCAGGCACAGCTCGGTGCGGCGCAGGCCGGCGAGCTGGTCGAGCGCACGCTGGGTTCAATAGCGCACGGTCTGGTGCAAATGGGCGTGCGCCAACTGGTGGTGGCGGGCGGCGAGACCTCGGGCGCGGTGGTTCAGGCGCTCGGAATCAGCCAGCTGCAGATCGGTGCGCAGATCGACCCCGGCGTGCCCTGGTGCGCGGCCGCGTCGCCAGCGGCGGGCGGCGAGACGGTGCACATCGCGCTCAAGTCCGGCAACTTCGGCGCGCCGGACTTCTTCACCAAGGCATTCACAATGCTGGCATGAACGAGCGCCAGTTTCGCGACGAGATCTGCCGTGTCGGCCGCTCGTTGTTCGAGCGTGGCCATGTACACGCGAGCGCGGGCAACATCAGCGTGCGGCTCGATGAAGGCTTCCTCATCACCCCGACCGAGGCCTGCCTGGGCACGCTGGAGCCCGATCGCCTGGCGCGGGTCGATGCGCAAGGCGCGCAGACCGGCGGCGACCGTGCCAGCAAGACACTCGCACTGCACCGGCGCATCTACGCGGCCGAGCCGGTGGCGCGTTGTGTCATTCACACCCACAGCACCCACCTGGTCGCGCTGACCCTGGCCGGCGTGTGGAGCGCGGACTGCGTGCTGCCGCCCATCACGCCGTACTTCGTGATGAAGGTCGGCCCTGTGCCGTTGATTGCGTACCGCCGCCCCGGCGATCCGCGCGTTGCCGATGCGGTGGAGCGCGCCATCCGGTCGGCGCAAGCCCAGGGCCGGCCGCTGCGCGCCGTGTTGCTGGACCGGCTGGGCCCGAACGTGTGGCACACAACACCCGCCGAGGCCAGTGCGGTGCTCGAAGAACTGGAGGAGACCGCCCGCCTGTGGTTGATGTGCAAGCCGCGTCCCGCGCCGCTCAGCACGGAGCAACTCGACGAGTTGCGCAGCGCTTTCGGTGCGCGCTGGTAGTTGGTGCCGGCGCGCTGCGCGCGGGATCAACGCGCCGCTCAAGTCCGGGCTCGCACAAGGGCCTGCCGCGAGCTTGACGGCGGCGATCGGCGCGCGCCCCTATGCTGCGCGCTCATTTCAACCCCAGGAGACAGCCCATGACCGCCATGCACCGCTTGCGCGCCACCACCGCCGCCACCCTGGCCGCCACTGCCGTGGCCATGGCAGTGGTCAGCACCCTGCTGTGGGCCGGCGCCGCCCGGGCGGAAGCGCCGCTGGTCAAGACCTCGGCGCCCGGCTTCTTCCGCATGATGTTGGGCGACTTCGAGGTCACGGCACTGTCCGACGGCACGGTGGCGCTGCCGGTCAACAAGCTGCTGACCAACACCACACCGGGCAAGGTGGACCAGGCGCTCGCCAAGTCGTACCTGAAGGCGCCGCTGGAAACTTCGGTGAACGGCTACCTCATCAACACCGGCGCCAAGCTGGTGCTGGTGGACACCGGCGCGGCCGGGCTGTTCGGCCCCACCTTGGGCAACCTGGTGGCGAACCTGAAGGCCGCCGGCTACCAGCCCGAACAGGTCGACGCGGTGCTGATCACCCACATGCACGCCGACCACGTGGGCGGCCTGATGGCGGGTGACAAACTGGTGTTCCCGAATGCCACCGTGCACGCCGACAAACACGACGCCGACTTCTGGCTCAGCCAGGCCAACCTCGACAAGGCGCCGGCCGACGCCAAGGGCTTCTTCCAGGGCGCGATGGCATCGTTGAACCCGTACGTGGCGGCGGGCAAGTTCAAACCCTTCGACGGCAACACCGACCTCGTGCCCGGCATCAAGGCGCAAGCCGCGCGCGGCCACACCCCGGGCCACAGCACCTTCGTGGTGGAAAGCAAAGGCCAGAAGCTGGTGCTGTGGGGCGACCTGATGCACGTGGCGGCGGTGCAGTTTGCCAACCCCGCGGTGACGATCCAGTTCGACACCGATTCCAAGGCCGCCGCCATTCAACGCAAGAAGGCGTACGCCGACGCCGCGAAGCAGGGCCACTGGGTGGCCGCGTCGCACCTGTCCTTCCCCGGCATCGGCCACCTGCGCAGCGAGGGCAAGGGCTACAGTTTCGTGCCGGTCAACTACAGCGTGGTGCGCTGAGCGGCTTCTGATACGGTCTTGCGTTCAAAGACTTCATTGGAGGGGTCCTGTGCAGAGGTGGCGCGGGATCGGGCCGGCGGGGCGCTCCGCTGCGCGAATGTCCCCCGGGCCGGAAGAGATCGGCCCTCCTCCTTTACTTCGCTCCGCAGAGCGCCCCACCGGCCTGATCCGGCAGCGTTGTGGTGTATCGGGCCATTCAACGCGTGCCAAACCACGGTCACCCGATCCCCTCGGCCCGCGCAGACGTGAGCTGAGGAGTTCACCCGACGTACCCGCTGGCGCACGCTGCGCAGCCGCCCCGCAGCCTCAGTGCGTGCCGCGGATGTGTCGATGTGGTGCGCCCTTGCCGCTGCCGGTCGCTGCACTGTCGAGACCGTTGAGGATCCCGCATTCGTCAATGCTGTGCGGCGCACCGCATTGCGCACGCAGCGCCCTCAGGGTTTTCTCCAGCGCCCGCAGTTCGCGGATGCGTTCCCCCACATGCCCGATGTGCTGGTCGAGCAGGGCGTTCACTTCGCCGCAATCCGCGCGCGGCGTGTCGCGCAAATGCAGCAGCGAGCGAATCTCGTCCAGCGTCATGTCCAGGTTGCGGCAATGGCGGATGAAGGCCAGCCGCTCGGCATGCGCTGCGGCGTACTGGCGGTAGTTGTTGTCGGCTCGCTGCGCGGCCGGGATGAGCCCCTCGCGCTCATAAAAGCGGATCGTCTCGACCGCGGTGCCGGTGGCCTCGGCCAGGTTGCCGATTCGCATGCGTTGTCCCCTCGAAAATGAATGGCTTGACTCTACAGCGGCTTCAGGGTTTTCAATCGTTGCTCGACTTTGAAGGATTCGCCCGTGAGCCAGCACGACGCCACCCACATCACACCTGCCGCCGCCGCACATGACGATTGCTGCGAGCAT
>JANNDW010000050.1:0-2329 GCA_031378125.1 Methylibium sp.
CCGGTGTAGAACAGGATGCGCTCGGTCGTCGTGGTCTTGCCGGCGTCGATGTGAGCCGAGATGCCGATGTTGCGATAGCGCTCGATGGGGGTCTTGCGGGCCATGATGGCACTCCAAAGTGCATTACAAAAACGCGGGCCGCTCGCGGGTTCGTACAAACCCGAAGAGCGGCCGAGGGACAAAAAGCTTCTTAGAAGCGGAAGTGCGAAAACGCCTTGTTGGCCTCGGCCATGCGGTGCACTTCATCGCGCTTCTTCATCGCGCCGCCCCGGCCTTCAACCGCTTCCAGCAACTCGTTGGCCAGCCGCTGCGCCATCGACTTCTCACCGCGCTTGCGGGCCGATTCCTTCAGCCAACGCATCGCCAGCGCCACGCGCCGGACGGGCCGGACTTCCACCGGAACCTGGTAGTTCGCACCGCCAACGCGGCGCGATTTCACTTCGACCATCGGCTTGATGTTGTTCAGCGCGACGACAAAGACTTCGAGCGGGTCCTTGCCCGACTTCTTCTCGACCTGCTCGAGCGCACCATAAATGATGCGCTCGGCGATGGCCTTCTTGCCGGATTCCATGATCACGTTCATGAACTTGGACAGATCGACCGAGTTGAACTTCGGATCGGGCAGGATGTCCCGTTTGGGGACTTCGCGACGACGAGGCATTTCTCTTCCTTTGGCTTCAGTTGGGCAGACTCATCGCTGCACCTCGGGTGCCACGCATTCGGGTCACCCACTTACTCGGCAAGCCTCAATGACTTGCCGACCCATTTCCAGCCCTCAGGCCGGATTTCCTGTTCCGCGCAGCATTGCGCCGGATTTCCTGTTTCGCGGAGCGTTCTCGGCGTTATGTTTTCTTCGGGCGCTTGGCGCCGTACTTGGAGCGCGACTGCTTGCGGTCTTTCACGCCCTGCAGGTCCAGCGAACCGCGCACGATGTGGTAGCGCACACCCGGCAAGTCCTTCACCCGGCCGCCGCGCACCAGCACCACACTGTGTTCTTGCAGGTTGTGGCCCTCGCCGCCAATGTACGAGATGATCTCGAACCCGTTGGTCAGGCGCACCTTGGCCACCTTGCGAAGCGCCGAGTTCGGCTTCTTCGGGGTGGTGGTGTACACGCGGGTGCACACGCCGCGACGCTGCGGGCTGCCCTGCATCGCCGGAGACTTGGAATTGATCGTCTCGGTCTCGCGACCGTGGCGCACGAGCTGGTTGATGGTTGGCATTGTTACTGGGTTCCGTTGGAGGTCACACGCTGCATATTGCAATCCGAGCCGGCAATTCGAGACGGTAATCCGGGCTCTGCCGAAAAGCCTATGATTATATTCGAGTCGACAACACGGCTGCAAGGCCGTCGCTGTGACCCTCGCGTGACGAGCCCGATGGGGCCGGTCAGCAAAGCCGGCCTTGCCGGCCGGCAGAGCCGCCAAAACCGGGGTGTGCCTTCGACGCTCGGGTTGTCAGAAGCTGACACACCCACAGAGTTACCCTGATCCAACAAAGCTGGCATGCGCGATCTTCGCCCATGAATACCCTCGCTTCTGACGCTAAATCCGCTGAGATCGATTCCCTTGGCAAGGGTAATCCTCGACAGGCGGCGTTGGATCAAATCATGCGATCCTCGTTCTCGCAACTCGGTTCTTCAGCCCTGCCTGGGAGAGCAAATCACCCGTCGCGGTGCAGGCGCTGAGTTGCGGCGATGGTTCGACGCAAACCCTGTCGCATCGACTCGTCGCCTCACAGGCAGCGACCCTTTTCGGCCGGTGCCGCTTCAAAACTATCAAGATAAGGAGACAAGAGATGACCTTGCCCCTGTTCGACGTACTCCATAGCCACTCGATTACGCGGCTTTGTTTTGCTGGGCCGCGTGCCAGTTCTTCTCAAACCGCATCGGGCTGACGTAGTCCAATGTGGAGTGAAGTCTGCTGTGGTTGTAGAACGTCAACCAGTCGATGATCTCGTCCATGGCCTCGCGTTGCGTGGCGAAGGCCTTGCCGTACAGCCGACTCACCTTGAGTCGGCCCCACAGGCTCTCGGTCGGCGCATTGTCCCAGCAGTTGCCCTTGCGGCTCATCGACGACTTCATGCCGTAGGCCTTGAGAGCGTCCTGGAACTCATGGCCGCAGTACTGGCTCCCCCTGTCAGAGTGAAAGACCAGTCCGGGCGCTGGCTGGCGCCTGAACCACGCCATGCGCAAGGCGTCCGTGACCAGGCTGGCCTGCATGTGCGGCTGCATGCTCCAGCCCACCACCTGGCGACTGAACAGGTCGATCACGGCGGCCAGGTAGAGCCAACCTTCGCCGGTGGCGATGTAGGTGATGTCGCTGGTCCAGAC
>JANNDW010000418.1:0-2740 GCA_031378125.1 Methylibium sp.
GCTCTACGTAACCGTTTGTCATTCCACGGGCTGTTTTTGCGAACCAGGTCTGGCTTTGATGCGGCGCTCTTTGTACTCTGGCGGTGTCGAAGTCTGTTTCGATCCTTCCACAGCGAGAACTCCATGCCCTGGACCCGAGCACGACTCTCTTTCGGCAACCTCCGCGGATTCACCTTGATCGAGTTGATGGTCACCGTGACGGTGCTGGCAATCATCCTGTCTCTTGCCGTCCCGTCGTTTGCCAGCCTGATGGCATCGAATCGCTTGTCGACGCAGACCAGCGAGTTCGTCGGCGCGCTGAACCTGGCGCGCAGCGAGGCGGTGCGGCGCGCCCAGCCCGTGAGCCTGCGCGCCAGCGACGCCGACAACTTCTCGAAGGGGTGGCAGGTGTTCACCGACGGCGATGGCAACGGCGCGATTCCCGGCACGGTCACCGCCCAGGACGGCACCGTCATCCGCCAAGCCAGCGCATTCAGCGGCGCGACCGCGGCCAAGCGCGTCACCCGCAGCGACCCGCCCGCGCCCTTCATCTACACCAACGCGACCGATGCCGACCGCATGCATCTGGTGTTCACCGCACGCGGCGCGATCCAACCGGCGCTCCCGGCCTTCTTCAAGGTCTGCGATTCGGCCAACACCGCGGTCAAGGGCCGCATCGTGCAAGTCAATGTGGTCGGCAAGATCTCGCTGGACAGTACCAGCGAGTCCTGTCCTTGAAGGATTGATCATCGTGAAGCACAAGCAACCAACCGGCCGCCCGCGCAACGCGGGCCAACGCGGCGCCAGCATGATCGAGCTGCTGGTTTCGCTGCTGATCTTCGCGTTCGGCATGCTCGGCCTGGTGGGGCTGCAGAACAAGACGCTGGGCTACGGGCAGATCTCGCTGTTCCGATCCCAGGCAACTGCGCTAAGCGACGACATCCTGGACCGCATGCGCGCCGACCGCACCAACGCGAAAGCCGGCAACTGGAACTCGGCGCTGACCGTCAAGGCCAGCGACATCATCAGCACCGCCACGGTGGCCGACGTGGACCTGAAGGAGTGGAAACTCCAGGTCGAAAGCCTTCTGCCCTCCGGCAAAGCTTCGGTGGCCGTGGCCGCGGGTGTGGCCACCATCACGATTCAATGGGACGAGCGGGGCGAGACCACCCCGTTCACGACCATCAGCGGCCTGTAGGAACTGCGATGAGGACCACAACATGACACTCCCCGCACGTAACGCACGCAAGTCAAGCGGCTTTTCTTTGGTCGAACTGATGGTCGCCTTGGCCCTGGGCCTGCTGCTCACCGTTGCCATGGCCACCGTCTACCTGTCCAGCAAGACGGCGTTCTCGCGCCAGCAACAACTTAGCTCGCTGCAGCAGAGTGTGCGGATTGCCTTTGAGTACCTCAGCAGCGACGCACGCATGGTCGGGCACATGGGCTGCTACACCGGGCTGCCAACGGTGGCGCCCGAGTTCAACTCGGCCCTGGCCGCGGGCAGTGTGGCCACCAACTATGCCATCGGCATCGACGGCTATGAGTACAAGAACCCCACCGCGGGCGCCTTCACGTTGGGCTCCAACGCGCCGGCCGATGTCACGGCTGCAAGCAACTGGGAAACCAACGTCTCGACGAATGGCATCACAACGATCCCCGTCGCAACCATTGCCGGGGCCGGCAACGGCCTGACACCCGGTAGCGATGTGCTGGTGATCCGCACCGTGGCGGGCCGGCCGGTGCGGCTGGCGGCGAATGCCAACACGGGGGCAAACCAATCGGCGTTCACGATCGAGACGGTTGCGGCCAGCACCGGCAAGTGCGGCAATGGAACCACCGACAAGGTGTCCGGCTTTTGCGCCAACAGTCACGGCTTGATCGCCAGTTGCACACGGGCCAGGGTGTTTCAGGTGAACGCGATCACGGCGGGCGCCTCACCCGCGCCATCGACGCTGACGCTGTCGGCCAGCATGGGCGGCGACCCGGAATACACCCCGGAAAAGGCCGAGGTGTTTCCCATGCAAACCATCGCCTACTACGTCAAGAGGTCGGCGAGCGGCACCACCACATCGTTGTACCGCCGCATCTTCGACGGCGACAACGCCAACGGCTTGGAGCAGGAATTGATCGAGGGCGTGGAGAACCTGCAGGTCCGCTACGGCATCGACACGACCGCGCCTGACGCGGACGGCGTGGTCGACAAGTACGTGGAGGCCAAAGGCGCAACCGCCGCCGACAGCGTGGCCGACTGGAACAAGGTGGTGGCGGTCCGCATGGGCTTGCTGATTCGCTCGACCGTTGCCGTCGAGTCCGACGTGGCTGTGGGCACAACGGGTGTGGTGAACGGCGTGACGGTCACCTACCCGGCCGCCGGCTCCAAATACGACCGCCGCGTGTTCACCACCACCGTGGCCGTGCGCAACAAGATCTCGTACTTCTGAAAGGCGCGAGGACCATTCATGAAACAACATCTCCACCGCCAGCGCCCCCAACGCGGCGTCACGTTGATCATCACGCTGGTAATGCTGGTGCTGATCACGCTGGTCAGCGTATCCACCATCCGCACGTCGACGATGGACGAAAAGATGGCCGGCGGAGCCAGGGATCGCGACAAGGCATTCCAGGCGGCCGAGGCCGCCGTGCAGCTGTGCCTGGCCCAGTTGCAGACCGACCCCTCCGTGGTGACGGCGCTGACGCCGGCCACAGCGGCTAACACGCCGAACTGGGAAGTGGCGGCGAACTGGAGCAACGCCAACTCGGT
>JANNDW010000053.1:0-9060 GCA_031378125.1 Methylibium sp.
GAGGTGTTCACCGGCCCCTTGTCGAACAACGACGGCAAGGAAGTGCTGGCCAAGGACGCCAAGGCCGACCAAGGCTGGAAAGACAAGGTCGACTTCTACCTGAAGGGCGTCGAGGGCAAGCTGCCGTCGTCCAAGTAAGGACGGCAGCCGCCCGCGCCGCCCGCGCCCTGTGCGCCAGGGGCGGCGTTTTTCATTCAACCCGAGCCGCGTTGCATTCCGCCCGACCCCATGCACGAACAGACCCTGTGGCATCCCGTCGCGGCGCAGGCCGATCTGGCCGATGAACCGCTGGCGCTGACCTTGCTGGGCCAGCCGCTGGTGCTGTGGCGCGATGGCACTGGCAACGCGCATGCCTTTGCCGACCGCTGCCCGCACCGGGGCACGCCGCTGTCGATGGGGCGTGTGCGCGAGGGCCGGCTCGAAGGTGCCTACCACGGTTGGCAGTTCGAAGCCGGCGGGCGGTGTGTGCACATTCCCGCGCTGCCGGAGCATGCGCCTGCGCCATCGCACGCTGCCTGCGCGCACGAGGTGCAAGCGGCGCACGGTCTTTGGTGGGTGCGGCTCGCGGCCGATGAGGGTGCTGTGCGTGAACGCGCGGCCACCGTGCCCGAACTCACCGGCCTGCCGCCCCGCCAGGTGGTGTGCGGCCCGTACGACGTGGCCACGTCGGCGCCGCGCGTGGTGGAAAACTTTCTCGACACCTCGCACTTCGGCTTCGTGCACGAGGGCTGGCTGGGCGACCGCGCCCACACCGCCGTGCCGGCCTATGACGTGGTGGCCGGGCCCGACGGTGCGCCCGCCGTGGCGCGTTACCGCGCCTGGCAACCGCGGAGCAGCGCGCAGGCCAGCGGCGGCGCCTGGGTCGACTACCGCTACGAGGTGCTGTCGCCGTACAGCGCGTTGTTGGTCAAGCAGGCCGACGCGGCCATCGCGGGCGCCGACGACGCTGAAGCGGCCGTGCCCGCTGCGGCGACGCTGACCAGCGCAACGCCGCAAGAGGCTTACGCGCTGTGGGTCTGCCCGGTCTCGCCCGAGGCCAGCCGCGTGTGGTTCACGCTGTTCACCAACGACGCGGCCAGCAGCGATCCCAGCCTGCGCGCCTTTCAGCACCGCATCTTCAGCCAGGACCGGCCGGTGCTCGAAGCGCAGCGGCCGCGCTGCCTGCCGCTGCAAGGCGCTGAGGTGCACAGCGCCGCCGACCGCCTGAGCACCGCCTACCGCCGCTACCTGAGCGCGCAGAACATCACCTTTGGAGTGTGTTGAACCATGACAGTCACCACGACCCCCACCATCGACTTCGGCGCCATCCCGCGCGAACGCCTGCCTCAACTGCTGCGCGACATGCCCAAGGCGGAGCTGCACATCCACATCGAAGGCTCGCTAGAACCCGAGCTGATCTTTGCGCTCGCGCAGCGCAACGGGCTCAGCTTGCCCTACGCCAGCGTCGAGGCGCTGCGGGCCGCGTATGCGTTCAAGGACCTGCAGAGTTTTTTGGACATCTACTATGCCGGCGCCAGCGTGTTGCTGACCGAAGAAGACTTCTTCGACATGGCGATGGCGTACTTTCACCGTGCGGCGGCCGACAACGTGGTGCATGCCGAACTCTTCTTCGATCCGCAGACGCACACCGAACGCGGCGTGCCGTTTGCTACCGTCATCGACGGCCTGGCGCGCGCTTGCAAAACGGCCCAATCCGAGTTGGGCGTCAGCGCCTTGTTGATCCTGTGCTTCCTGCGCCACCTGAGCGAAGCGGCGGCGTTTGCAACGCTGGAGCAAGCACTGCCGTTCCGGGACAAGTTCATCGGCGTGGGCCTGGACAGCGGCGAGCGCGGCAACCCGCCGGAAAAGTTTGAACGCGTCTTCGCGCGCTGCCGCGAACTCGGGCTGCGGCTCGTCGCCCATGCCGGCGAAGAAGGGCCGGCGGCCTACATCTGGAGCGCGCTCGATGTGCTGCGCGTCGAGCGCATCGACCACGGCGTGCGCTGCGTCGAAGACCCCGCCCTGGTGAAACGATTGGCCGCGCAGCGCATACCGCTCACGGTGTGCCCGCTGTCTAACGTCAAGCTGTGTGTTTTCACGACGATGGCCGAGCACAACCTCGCCGCGCTGCTTGAAGCCGGCCTGTGCGTCACCATCAACTCCGACGACCCGGCCTATTTCGGCGGCACCATCAACCAGAACTTCACGCAGACCTTTGCCGCGTTGCCGCAGCTGACCTCGCGCCACGCACACCAACTGGCGCGCAACAGTTTCGAGGCGAGTTTTGCGAGCGCGGCGGACAAGGCGGCGTGGGCGCGGCGGCTCGACCAAGTGTTCATCGCAGCTTGAAGGGTCGCCACGCCGCAGGCGTTTGGAAGCCAGAATATGGCGTTCCGGATTCGGAGTTGCACGTGGCGAAAACTTTCGATGCCCGCCTGTCGGCGGTGCTGGTGGTGTACATCGTGGCGGTGCTCGGCTTCGGCTGGCTGAAGCGCCCGGCCGCAGACCGTGTCGATGCCGACAGCCCGAAGCTCGTCTCGTGGGGCAAGGCGGTTTATGCCGGCCACTGCGCGGCCTGTCACGGCGCCAGGCTCGAAGGTCAGCCCGACTGGCGGCGGCCAGGGCCAGACGGCCGCTTGCCGGCACCGCCACACGATGACTCAGGCCACACTTGGCATCATTCCGACCGCTACCTGATTCGGGTGGTCCAGTCGGGCCTCATTGCGGGCGAGGACCGGCCGCCGGACTATGTGGGCAACATGCCCGCCTACGGTCACGTTTTGACGAAAGAAGAGATCGTGGCGGTGCTGTCGTTCATCAAAAGCGCATGGTCTTTCGACTACCGGCTTTGGCAAGAGCGCGTCACCCGGTCTGAAAGCCACTGACACCGGCGCCTCGAACGGTCGAGGCGTCTTCAGTTGAATGAGCCGGTTCTGCTGGAGTGACGAATGAGAGCGTTGACTATCGTGCTTGCTTTGTTGGCCGGGTTGGTGACTTGGCAGGTTTTCGGGCCGCCGCCGCCCGAGCCCCCTGCGACGCCACCGCCGGGCTACCAGAAGGCCAAGGGCGACGCGTTGTTCGCGGCCTCGTACAAACAGTTCAGCAGCGTTCCGGTCGGGTTGCGCCAATTCGAAGGCAAGCCGGTCATCGTGTACTTCTGGGCGTCGTGGTGTGTCGAATGCCGCGACGAAGCAAAGGCCTTGAATGCGCTGCGCACCCGGTACCGTTCAAGCGACCTGGCCGTGATCGGCATCGGGGTCGACCAGTCCGACAGCATTGCCCGTTTCAGCCGCGAAAGCCAGCTCGAATTTCCGGTGTTCGTCGGGGGTGCGCAGGGCATCGAATTGTCCCGGCAGATGGGCAACCTGCGCGGTGAACTGCCCTTCGTGGCGGCAGTCGACCGCCACGGTCTTGTCGCGGCAACGCACTTGGGCAAGTTCCAGGCCGCGACTCCCGCGGAAATGGCCACGGCAGCGTTGAAATGAGGGCCTTCGACCCGCCGCAGACCCGAGTTCAACTGCGACAATTGCGCCATGACTTCTGATCACAATTCGACTGACTCGTTGAAGAAACAAAGCTCGGCGTCGCTGCGACTCGACGACCAGCTTTGTTTCGCGCTGTACGCGGCGACAAACGCCATCACCCGCGCTTACCGGGCGCCACTGGCAAAGCTGGGGCTGACCTACCCTCAGTATCTTGCGATGCTGGTCTTGTGGGAGCACGGTGAACAGACCGTCAAGCGCCTTGCCGAGTGGCTCGATCTGGATTCGAGCACGATCACGCCGTTGGTCAAACGGCTCGCCGCGGCGGGCCTCATCCGGCGCGAACGCGATCCCGCCAACGAGCGCAATTTGCGGATCGAGCTGACGAATGCCGGCTACGCGCTGCGCGAGCCGGCGGCCCGGATCCAACAGCGTGTTGCCTGCCAGACGCGTCTTGAACCCGACCAGTTCGTGGCATTGCGGGGCCAGCTGCACTCCCTGGTCAAGGAGATGGCGCAGGCGACGGACGACGAGGACCAGGCGGTCTGCGCCTGACGCCCGGGCCACACGGTGAGCGCGCGTTAGTGGCCCTGATGGCGCCAGCCGCTGTCATTGATGGCGTCGGCCGCTGTCATTGATAGCGCCAGTCCGCGCCGGCCCGGCGTTCACAGGCCGGCACGGGTCAGGCTGTCGAGGAAGCGCGTTGCGTCCTGGTAGCCGATGACGCGCTGCGGCGCCAGTTCGCGGCCCTGAGCGTCGAAGAACAGAATGCCCGGCGGGCCGAACAGGCTGAAGCGTTTCAACAACTCCCGATCCGCTGTCGAGTTGCGCGTGACATCGGCTTGCAGCAGCAGCGCCTTGTCGAGCCGGGCGCGCACCCGCGGGTCGCTGAACGTGAAGTGCTCCATCTCCTTGCAGCTCACGCACCAGTCGGCATAGAAGTCGAGCATCACCGGCCGGCCCGCGCTGCGCACCACCGCGTCGAGTTCGGCCAGGTCGCGCACGCGCTGGAAGCGCGGGGGCCCCTGCGCCGGCGCGTTTACTGCAACGGTGCCTGTGCCCGCCGTGCCCGCCGCGCCCTGAGTTGGCAGTGGCGTCGTTTGAACGAAGCGCAGCAGCGGCTGCAATGCATCGGTCGAACCGGCCGCCGCGCCGACGATCTGTGCAGAGCCCAGCACCGCCAGCGCCACGCCGAAGGCCTTGCCGAGCCGCGCGCCGGCACCCGCACCATCGCCGAGGCGATCGAAGGCCCCGAACATGCTGGCCGCGACCAGCAGCAGCAGGCCCCAGCCCGCCACCGCAAGGGCTGCCGGCAGCACCGGGCTCAGAATCCACCACGCCACGGCCAGCAACAGAACGCCGAAGAATCGCTTGACCGCTTCCATCCATCCACCGGCGCGGGGCAGCAGCGCACCGGCCGATGCGCCCACCAGCAGCAGCGGCACGCTCATCCCCGCGGCCAGCGAGAACAGCGCGCTGCCACCGAGCACCACGTCGCGGGTCTGGCTGATGTAGAGCAGCGCGCCGGCCAGTGGCGCGGCCACGCAGGGGCTGACGATCAATGCCGACAACCCGCCCATCGCGAACACCCCGGCCCAGCGCCCCCCTTTCAGCCCGCTCGACCTGGCGCTGAGGCGGTCGCGCAGGCCGGCCGGCAATTGCAGTTCGTAGAACCCGAACATCGACATGGCCAGCAGGCTGAGCATCAAGGCAAAGGCGCCGAGCACCCAGGGGTTCTGGAGTGCCGCGGCCAGGCCCTCGCCAGCCAGCCCGGCGGCCACGCCGAGGGCGGTGTAGACCAGCGCCATGCCGAGTGAATAGGCCAACGCCAGGCCGAAGCCGCGCGAGCGCGACGTGCTGTCCGCTGCGGACTGGCCGACGATGATCGACGAGAGGATCGGCAGCATCGGCAGCACGCAAGGCGTGAACGACAACAGCAGCCCGGCGACGAAGAAGACACCCACGACGACCCAGTAGCGGCCGCTGCGCAAGGCACCGTCGATGCCCGACCCGCTGTCGGCTGCTGCGGCGGCCGCCGGCGTGGCAACGGCCACACTGGTGTCGAGCGGCTGCACGCTCACCTGGCCGTCGCCACCGAAGCCGGCGAGCTGCACGCGCGCGGTGCTCTGCATCGGCGGGTAGCACAGCCCTGCGTCCGCGCAACCCTGGCTCGTCACCGTGAGGGTGAACGCGGCGGGGGCGGCGTTCACCGGCAGGCGGATGGCAACGCGTTGGCGGTAGGTCTCGACGTTCTTGCCGAAGGTCTCGTCGAACTTGACCTTGCCCGCCGGAATCAACGCGGCGCCCAGTTGCACGCCCGCTTCTTCGGCGGCGAACGAAAACGGCTCGCGGTACATGTAGTAGCCGTCGGCCACGTCGAAGCTGATCTCGACGCTGCCCTTGTCGAGCGCGCGAGCGCTGAAGCGGAACGCCTGCTCCGGCGGCAGGAACGCCTCGGCCGCGGCAACCGCCGCCAGCACAAAGCCGGGAAGAAGCAGGATCGAAACAATCAGGCGCAGCAGCAGGGTGGGCATGGTGGCGGTCAGGCAAGGGGGGCGTGGAGTGACAGCGCGCCGGCCAGCAGCGGCAACTGGGCGATGAAGCCTGATTCGTCTTCGAGGCAACGCAGGTCCAGGCACAGCCTGCCGTCGTGCACATGGCCGATGACCGGCACCGGCAGACCGCGCCAGGCGGCTTCGAGCCGGCGCAAGGCCGCGCCGCCGCCGCGCCGCGGCAAGGCCGGCGTGATGGCCAGGCCGGCGCTTGGCAACAGGTCCACCGGGCGCGCGCCGCTGCCGATCTGGCTGCGCAGTGCGACCGTCTGGACGGCATACGCGGCGCTGACGGCCGTGGCCACGTGGGGCAGCGTGCGCATGGCCACGGCGTTGATCTCAGCCTCGGTGCGCGTGAGCAGGCGCAAGGTGGTCAGCCGCTCGTGCAGCCGCTCGGGGTGGCGGTACAGGCGCAGCACGGCCTCAAGCGCGGCCAGCGTGAGCTTGCCCACCCGCAGGGCCCGTTTCAGCGGGTTCTTCTTGATGCGGCGGACCAGATCGGCACGCCCGGCGATCAGCCCGGCCTGCGGGCCGCCGAGCAGCTTGTCGCCGCTGAACAGCACCAGGTCGGCGCCGTCGGCAAGCGCGGCCTGTACGGTCGGCTCCCTGGGCAGGCCGTAGGCCGACAAATCGATCAGCGTGCCGCTGCCGAGGTCGTTGATGAGCGGCAGGCCATGGGCATGGGCCAGTGTTGCCAGTTCGTGCTCGGCCACCGCCTTGGTGAAGCCGGTGATCTCGAAGTTGCTCCAGTGCACCTTCATCAGCATCGCGGTGCGGGGGCCGATCGCGTCCTCGAAATCCTGCAAGTGGGTGCGGTTGGTGGTGCCCACCTCGCGCAGGCGCGCCCCGGCGCGGCTCATGATGTCGGGCACCCGAAACGCGCCGCCGATCTCGATCAGCTCGCCGCGCGAGACGATCACCTCCTTGCGCAGCGCCAGCGTGTTGAGGGTCAGGAACACGGCCGCGGCGTTGTTGTTGACGACGGTGCAGGCCTGGGCGCCGGTCAGTTCGCGGACCAGGTCTTCGACGAGCTCGTCACGGTCCCCGCGCCCGCCGGTCTCCAGGTCGAACTCCAGGTTGCTCGGCATGCACATCGCGGCCGTCACCGCGTCGATCGCCTCCCGCGGCAGCAGCGCGCGGCCGAGGTTGGTGTGCAGCACCGTCCCGGTCAGGTTGAACACCGCGCGAAGGCGAGGGCGCGCCGCGCTGGCCAGGCGCTCGGCGCAGCGTGCCAGCACGGTGGCGTCGTTCGGCACGCTGGCGGGGACTGACTCTGCGGTGGAACCCGCGGTGGCATCCGCGGCGGCTGCCATCTGCTCGCGTGCCTCCGCCAGCACGGTGCGCATCATGGCGACTGCGGCACTGTGGCCGTGCTCGCGCAACACATCGGCCGCCATGGCGTGGCGCAGCAAGCGGTCGATCGACGGCAGGGCCTTGAACATGCCGCGCCCGCGAGTCGCAGCGGCGGCGTCAGTCAAGGGGGTGCCGGTCATGGCTCAGCGGCGAGCGGCCGATGGCGGAAGAGAGTGGGAGTCGAACCCACCAGGGACCGAAGATCGGCCCCTTCCGGTTTTGAAGACCGGACGTCCCACCGGGGAGCGCATCTCTTCCATGGTTATCAGGCAACCTGCGCGCTGCGCGCTGCGCACTGCGGTATTCGTTCTTTGGACGGCCCGGCGTGCTCATGTGTTTGTCAGGGATCCGGCGTCACCGAACACGCCGGCGCTGGCCTGGCGCACGCGCCGCCCATCCTTGAGGCGCATCGTGAAGCCGTTGCGGTCGAAGAACTCGAGCATCGGGATGCCGAGGTTGCGGTGCAGGCCGGTCGCGTCACGAAACGGCCCGACGGTGACGACGCCGCGCGGCTGGGTGCGTGCCAGCGCTTCGGTCTGCGCGGCGAGCATTGCCACCGTGTGCGGCAACAGGAAAACTTCGCGGCGCACCCGGTGCAATTGCCCCATGCGAGACAGGCGGATGAACAGCGTACGCAGGCCCTCTTCGTTTACCTGCATCTGCTTGGCCAGTTCGGGCACTTGCGGCGGCGCGAGGCCGGCCGCCTCAAGCAACGGACGGGCACGCTCCCACAGTGGCTGCTCGGCCGCGCTCAAGCTCACCCGGTGGTCGCTGAGCTGGTAGCGCGCGCCCACGCGCAGCACACGGTGCTGTGCAAGCGTGGTCTCCAGCAGGCTGGCCAGCACCGCGGTGGACGGCCGCTGCGGCATCAGGCCGCGCAGTTCATGCAGGTTGGCGCCGGCACTGTCGGGCAGGCGCTGGTGGTAGCGCGCCAGCGCCGCCAGCACGTGCTCGGCAAGCCCCTGCCAGTGGGTCGGGCTGAAGGCGCAGGCCTCGGCCGCGGCCCGCAAGACCTGCGCACCGGCAGCGGCCAGCATCGGTGCCAGCGCGCCGTCGTCGAGCTTGTGCAGCCGCGCAAACCAGGCCAGGTCGACGCCGGCCGGCGCGCAGGTGAGCAAGGCCTCCAGCGCCGCTTGAGGGGTGCCCGCTTCGAGCGCGGCCAGCCACTCGGCACGCTGCGGCTTGCGCCGGCCGCGCTCGGGCGGGAACGGGTCGAGCACGCGCCCGCCGCCCAGCGTGCGCCGGGCCGACGCGTCGCGCACGATGAAGCGGTCGCCGTGCAGCGCGCCGACCGGTTGGTCCAGCACCAGCTGCACCAGCGCGTTGGCGCCGGGTTGGATCGGCTCATCGCGCAGCAGTGCCACGCGGCCGAGCACGTCCACCGCACCGAGGTGCACATGCACCGGCGTCCAGTGGCGCAGCGCCCGCGCTTCACCGGGCAGCAATGAAAGGCGCGCGTCCAGGCGCTGGGTCGGCGCATGCAGCGCTGCCGCGAGCAGCCATTGGCCGCGCGCGATGTCTTTGCGGTCGAGCTGCGGCGCGACGATGTTCAGCGCGCAGCGTTGGCCGATCGAGCCGCTGTCGGCCTTGCGGTTTTGCGCGTGCAGGCCGCGCACGCGCACCTCCAGGCCGAGCGGCGAAACCACCAGCCGGTCGCCCACCTTGACCGTGCCGTCGAACACCGTGCCGGTGAC
>JANNDW010000065.1:0-10311 GCA_031378125.1 Methylibium sp.
CAGCTCGGCGACCTGGGGCTGCTGGGCCTGACCAAACCCATCGAGTACGGCGGCATGGGCCTGGACTATTCGTATTCGGTGGTGATGGCCGAGGCACTGGGCGACATCGCCTGCGGCGCGGTACCGATGGCCATCGGCGTGCAGACCGACATGGCCACGCCGGCGCTGGCGCGCTTCGGCTCCGATGCGCTGAAGCGCGAATTCCTGGCGCCGGCCATTGCGGGCGACGCGGTGGCCTGCATCGGTGTGTCCGAGCCCGGCGCCGGTTCCGACGTGGCGCAGGTGAAGACGAGCGCGCGCAAGGCCGGTGGCGACTACGTCATCAACGGCGCCAAGATGTGGATCACCAACAGCTTGCAGGCCGACTGGATGTGCCTGCTGGCCAACACCTCAGAGGGGGCAGCGCACAAGAACAAGAGCCTGATCGTCGTGCCGATGAACACGCCGGGCATCACAGTGGCCAAGAAAATCCGCAAGATCGGCATGATGGCCAGCGACACCGGGTTGATCCACTTCGACGATGTGCGCGTGCCGCAGGCCAACCGCGTCGGCGACGAAGGCATGGGCTTCACCTACCAGATGATGCAGTTCCAGGAGGAGCGCCTGTGGGCCGCGGCGAATGCGATCCAGGGCCTGCTGAACTGCATCGAACACACCACCGCCTATGCGCGCGAACGGCAGGTCTTTGGCCAGTCTGTGCTCGACAACCAGGTGGTCCATTTCAAACTGGCTGAGCTGAAGACCGAGATCGAAGCCTTGCGCGGGCTGACCTATATGGCCACGGAAAACTACATCGCCGGCAAGGACGTGACCGAGTGGGCCTCGATGGCCAAGCTGAAGGCGGGCAGGCTGCTGCGCACGGTGCCCGACGCCTGCCTGCAGTTCTGGGGCGGCATGGGCTTCACCTGGGACAACATCGTCTCGCGCATGTACCGCGACGGCCGGCTGGCCTCCATCGGCGGCGGTGCCGACGAGGTGATGCTGGGCATCATCTGCAAGCACATGCACACGCTGCCGGCGCGGCGCTAACCCCACGAGGCGAGAACATGATTCGCACCGAAACCCGAGGCGCGTTTGTGTACGTGACGCTCGATGCGCCTGCCACCCGCAACGCCTTGACCGATGTGATGGTGGTCGATTTGCTGGAAGCGGTGGGGCGCGCCGAATCGCAGCCTTCGATACGCGCGCTGGTGATCCGAGGCGCAGGAGGGCACTTCTGTGCCGGTGGCGACTTGAGCCGCTTTCGCGAGCTGATGTCCCTACCAGCCCGAGACGGCGGCACCGACCCCATCGCCACATTCAACCGCGCGTTCGGCACGCTGCTGCAGCGTCTGCAGGGTGCGGCGGTTGCCACCGTGGCGGTTGTCGACGGCGCGGCCATGGGCGGCGGCGCGGGGTTGGCGGCCTGTTGTGACTTTGTGCTGGCCGGCAGCAGCGCCCTGTTCGGCATGCCGGAGGTGACGCTGGGCCTGCCCCCCGCGCAGGTCGCACCCTTCATCGCCGCGCGTCTGGGCGAAGGTCCCGCGCTGCGCTTGATGCTGACCGGGCGGCGCCTCAAGGCCGAAGAAGCCCGCGTCTGCGGGCTGGCCGATGAGGTGCTGGACGGCGACGCGCTGGAGCTGCGCCTGAGCGCCCTGCTGACCGAACTGGGCCGTGCCGAACCCGCCGCACTGCGCGCCACCAAGGCGATTCTTCATCGGCATCGAACCGCGTCTCTGTCCGATACGCTGGACTTCGCCGCGGCCCGGTTTGCCGCCTCGCTGCGCAGTGGAACCGCCGCCGAGGGTCTGGCCGCACTGTCTGCCAAACGCGCTGCGCGCTGGGTCAGCACGCCAGCGAAGGCGACTGAAGGAACAACGAGCTTGCCGCCCGACAGCGCTGCTGGCGGAAAGCGGACATGACGCGCTTCGCCTCGCTGCTGATCGCCAACCGCGGCGAGATCGTCACCCGCGTGGCGCGCACCGCGCGCCGGCTGGGCCTGAAGACCATCGCCGTCGCGTCGGACGCCGATCGCGCTGCACCCCACGCCACAAGCTGCGACCACACCCTGCTGATCGGCGGCGAACGGCCCGCCGACTCCTATTTGCGCGCCGACAAGCTGATCGAAGCGGCGCGCACCTCCGGCGCCCAGGCAGTGCACCCGGGCTACGGCTTTCTTTCGGAGAACGCTGCGTTCGCTGAAAGCGTGATCGACGCCGGGTTTGTGTGGGTCGGTCCGCCGCCCGAGGCGATGCGGCAAATGGGCGACAAGGCGCGCGCGCGCCAGCGCATGGCCGCATCCGGCGTGCCGGTGCTGCCCGGCTACGACGGCGAAGACCAGCGCCGCGACACCTTGCAGCGCGAGGCGCATGCAATCGGCTGGCCGTTGATGGTCAAGGCCACGGCCGGCGGTGGCGGGCGCGGCATGCGCCTGGTCACTCGGGCCGAGCAACTCGATGCCGCGCTGGACTCGGCTCAAGCCGAAGCGTTGAGCGCCTTTGGCGAGCCACGCCTGCTGTTTGAGCGCGCGCTGCTCGGCCCACGCCATGTCGAAATCCAGATTTTTGCCGACGAGCACGGCAAGGTGCTGCACCTGGGCGAGCGCGACTGCTCGGTCCAGCGGCGCCACCAGAAAATCATCGAAGAAGCGCCCTCGCCCGTGGTTTCGCCCGCCCTGCGCCGGCGCATGGGCGACGCGGCGGTGACGGTGGCGCGCGAGATCGGCTATGTCGGCGCGGGAACGGTGGAGTTCTTGCTGGAGGCGAGCGGCGAGTTCTGGTTCATGGAGATGAACACCCGGCTTCAGGTGGAGCACCCGCTGACCGAGGCGCTGGTCGGGGTCGACCTGGTCGAATGGCAGTTGCGCGTGGCAGCGGGCGAGCCGCTGCCACTGGGACAGGACGAAGTGCTGCGGCGTTACGAGCGCGGCGGCCACGCGATCGAAGTGCGCTTGTGTGCCGAAGACCCGGTGCGCGACTTTTTACCGCAGGCCGGCACCGTGCAACTGTGGCGAGCGCCAGCGAATGTGCGCTGCGACCACGCGCTGGTGACGGGCTGCGAGATCAGCCCGTTCTACGACTCGATGCTGGGCAAGCTGATCGCCCACGCGCCCACGCGCAGCGCCGCGGTGCGGCAACTGGCGAACGCGCTGGACCACACCGTGTGTCTGGGCCTGCGGACCAACCGCGGCTTCCTGGCGCGTGTGCTGCGGCACCCGGCATTTGCGGGCGACGGCGTCACCACGGCCTTCATCGCCACGCAGTTCCCGGACGCCGCGGCACGCGCAGACGCCGTCCCCAGCTGGCTCGAAGCACTGGCCGCGGTGGCAACGGTCAGGTTGGCCGAGCGCGCCTTGCCGCCGCTGTGGAACGCCTGGACCTCGTCAAACGTGATTGCCACCGACGCGCGGCTCGACACGGGTGCCGGCATGACGCGGTGGCGGGTCGAAGGTGCGCCCGGCGACCTGACGGCTACCGCCGGTGCCGCGACCCATCGCATCCAGGCGTTGATGCGGGTGGCTGCCCCGACAGACTCGTCAGGCCCATCAGGCGCATCGATCAACGCGCTCGTCGACGGCCTGCCCGTCAGCGCCACGATGCACCGCGAGCAAGCACGCTGGTGGTGGTTGTGCGACGGCATCGAACTCGAAGTGCAAGACCTGCGCCTGTGCGGTGCGGGCAACAAGACCCAAGCCGCCGCGGGTGCGTTGCGTGCACCGATGCATGGCCGCATCACCCAGGTGTTGGCGCAAGCCGGTGCGACGGTTCAGGCCGGCGCGCTGCTGCTGGTGATGGAGGCGATGAAGATGGAGCACCAGATCCACGCACCCCATGCCGGCATCGTGAAGGCGCTCCATGCGCGCGCGGGCGAGCAGGTGTCGGCGCGGCAACTGCTGGTGGAGCTGGAGCCATGAAGTTCAGCGCCGAACACGAACTGTTTCGCGACAGCGTGCGCAGCTTCGTCGCCAACCAGATCGCGCCGCACATCAACGCCTGGGACGAAGCGCAGACCTTCCCGCGCGCGCTGTACCGCCAGGCCGCGCACCTCGGCCTGCTGGGCCTGGGCTACCCGGAAGCTTATGGCGGCACCCCGGCCGACACCTGGTTTCGGCTGATCGCCACCGAGGAGATTGCGCGCGCCGGCAGCGGCGGGTTGATGGCCAGCCTGTTCTCGCACAACATCGGCCTGCCGCCAATCCTGGCGCATGGCAGCGAGGCATTGAAGCAGCGCGTGATTCCCGCCGTGCTGGCGGGCGAAAAGATCGCCGCGCTCGCCATCACCGAACCGGGCGGCGGCTCCGACGTGGCGCGCTTGCGCTGCTCGGCCCGGCTCGACGGCGGCCACTGGGTCATCGACGGCGAAAAGGCGTTCATCACCTCGGGCCTGCGCGCCGACTGGATCACGCTGGCGGTGCGCACCGGCGCGAAGGGCGCGGCGGGCATCTCGCTGATTGCCGTGCCCGGCGACGCGCCAGGCCTGGAACGCACGGCCCTCAGCAAGATGGGCTGGTGGTGCAGCGACACCGCCCAACTGCGCTTCACCCACTGCCGCGTGCCGGCCGACCATTTGATCGGCCAAGAGAACACAGGCTTTCGCGCGATCATGGAAAACTTCAACGGCGAACGGCTGCTGATGTGTGCCGGCGCCAACGCCTTTGCGCAAGTCTGCATTGATGAAGCACTGGCGTGGGCGCGCCAGCGCCAGACCTTTGGCTCCCCGCTGGTCGAACACCAGGTGATCCGCCACAAGCTGATGGACATGCACATGCGCGTGGCCAGCACGCGCGCATGGCTGCATGCGCTGGTCGAACGCCTGGAGGCCGGAAATGCCTCCGCCGACTGGGTGGCCGAGTTGTGCCTGCTGAAGAATCACGCCACCCAGACGATGCAATTCTGCGCCGACCAGGCGGTGCAAATCCTGGGCGGCATGGGCTTCATGCGTGGGACAAAATGCGAACGCATCTACCGCGAGGTGAAGGTGATGATGATTGGTGGCGGCGCTGAGGAGATCATGAAAGAACTGGCGGCCAGGCAGCTCGGGATATGAGCGCGCCGGGCCGTCCCAAGGCGAGTACCGCGGTACGCAGCATGAAGCTTGCCTGATGAGCATCTCCAACCTGTTTGAGCCCGAGTTCGTCACCCCGCTGTGCGCGCTGTTCGAAGAGCGGATCCGCTTCAACCAACTGCTGGGGCTGCGCATCGATTCGCTGGAAGCCGACCGCGCGTCGGCGCACATCGGAATGCGCCCCGAGTTGCTCGGGCACTTTGCCCACCAGCGCCTGCATGGTGGCGTCATCAGCGCGACGCTGGACGCGATCGCCGGCCTGGCGGTGATGGCCGCGATCGGCGCGCGCCACATGGATGAGCCGGTGGACGCCCGCCTGGCCCGCTTCAGCAAGCTCGGCACCATCGACCTGCGGGTCGACTACCTGCGCCCTGCCACCGGCCCGCAGTTCGTGGTGCATGCCACCGTGCTGCGCCTGGGCAGCCGGGTCGCCTCGACTCGCATGGAATTTCTGGACAGCCAGGGCAAGCTGCTCAGCACCGGCGCGGCGGCGTACATCGTGAGCTGAAGGCCCCCGTCGAGGGCCCGCCGGATCAGTTCATCTTCGCGTAGTCGGAAATCACCTTCCACTTGCCGTCGGTGATTTGCGACAAGCGCGACGCATCGCTGCCCAGGCGCTTGGTCGGCGAAAACGTGCCGGGCGCGCTGCCGAAGATGTCTGGCGCAAACTTCATCGTGTCCATGGCCTTGATGAAGCTCTCGGTGTTCAGGTTCGCACCGGCCTTGGCCGACGCTGCCGCAAAGCTGTCGATGATGGTGTAGCCGTAGACCGAGAAGACGGTCGGGTCTTCGTTGAACTTGGTCTTGTACTTGTTGGCCCAGAAGCGGATCGGCTGCGAGGCTTCATCGGTGTACGGGTTTTGCACGGTCATCGTGGCATACAGGCCGTCCATGGCCTTGCCGCCGAGCTTGTGGATCAGGTCGGTGTAGCAGGCGCTGGTGCCGACGAACATCGGGTTGAAGCCAGTCTTGCGCGACTCGCCGATGGTGCCGATGGTCTCGCGGATGATGGTGCCCATCACCACCATGTCGCAGTTGGCGGCCTTCATGCGCGCCACCTGGGACGAAAAGTCGGTGGCGCCGCGCTTGTACGAGGTCTTCTCGGCAAGCTCCATGCCGATCGTCTTCAAGCCGGCTTCGGCGCCGCGCACCACCTCCAGCCCGAATTCGTCGTCCTGGTAGATCGTGCAGATCTTCTTGGCACCCTTCTCCTTGATGATGCCGGGCAGCGCGCTGCGCATCTGGTCGAAGTAGGTTGCCGCGAACGCGTACTTGAGCTTGTGGAACGGCTCGTACATCTCGCGCGCCGCCGTCACCGGGAAGAAGTTGACCACGTTCTTCTCAAACTGCACCGGCATCGCGGCATTGTTTTGCGCCGTGCCCAGGTGCCCGACCATCGCGAATATTTTGTCCTGGTTGACCAGCTTCTGCGCCGCCAGCACCGCCTTCTTCGGGTCGTAGCCATGGTCTTCGACCAGCAGCTTGAGCTTGCGGCCGTTCACGCCGCCCTGCTCGTTGATCTCATCGATGCGCAGCATCATGCCCAGTCGAATCTGCTTGCCGAAGCCCGCCAGTGGACCGGACAGGTCCTGGATCGTGCCGATGACAACTTCGCTCTTGCTGACGCCCTGCGACTGGGCGTGGCTGAGGCCGGCGGCGAGCGCGAGGCTGGCTGCGACGAGGGACAGAACGGGTTTCATCAACGGTCTCCTAAAGGTTGGTGGGTGAGTCAATCAACGGTACAGCGCTTCAATGCGCTCGGCGTACTTCTTCTCGACGAGCTTGCGTTTGAGCTTCATCGTTGGGGTGAGTTCATCGTCTTCAGCCGTCAGCTGGGTCTCCAACAGGAAAAATTTCTTGATCTGCTCGACACGCGCGAACTTCTTGTTGACCCGTTCGACCTCGCCCCAGATCAGCTCCTGCACTTCCTTGGCGCGCGTCAGGCTGGTGTAGTTGCTGAACGGGATGTCGCGGTCTTGCGCGAATTTCTCCACGTTTTCCTGGTCGATCATCACGATCACCACCAGGTAAGGCCGCTTGTCGCCCACCACCACCGCGTCGGTGATGTAGGGTGAAAACTTCAGGTCGTTCTCCAACTCGCTGGGCGTGATGTTTTTGCCGCCGGCCGTGATGATGATGTCCTTCATGCGGTCGGTGATGCGGAAGTAGCCGTCCGCGTCCACCACACCCACGTCGCCGGTGTGCAGCCAGCCGTCGGGCGTGATGGTTTCGGCCGTCTTCTCGGGCAGGTTCAGGTAGCCCATGAAGACATTGGGGCCACGCACCAGCAGTTCGCCGGTGGCTGGGTCGAGCTTGACTTCGTTGTACGGGCAGGCCGGGCCGATCATGCCGGGCTTGATGCGCGCGGCCGGCGTGTAGGTGGCCGCGCCGCAGGTCTCGGTCATGCCCCACACCTCGAGCATCGGCACGCCCAGCGCCATGTACCACTTGACCAGATCGGGCGAAATGGGCGCGGCGCCGGTGACGCAAAAGCGCGCGCGGTGAATGCCGATTGTTCGGCGCACGTTGTTCAGCGCCAGCACCCTGGCGAGCCCGAATTGCAGCTTGAGCAGGCCACCCACCGGCTTGCCCGCCAGCACCAGATCGGCAATCTGCATGCCCACGCCCAGGCTCCAGCCGTAGGCCAGTTGCTGGACCTTGCCGGATTCGCGCAGCGCAATCGCCACCGCCGAATAGAACTTTTCCCACACCCGCGGCACCGCGGTGAACACGGTGGGTGCGATCTCGCGCACGTTCTCGGGCACGGTCTCGGGGTTCTCGACGAAGTTCAGCACCGAGCCGGTGTAGAGCGCAAAGTACTCACCGCCCAGGCGCTCGGCAATGTGGCACAGCGGCAGGAAGCACATGCGCTCGTCGTTTTGATCTTGCGCGACGATGCTGTTGTAGCCGCGCACGGTGTAGACGATGCCGCGGTGCGAATGCATCGCGCCCTTGGGCTTGCCGGTGGTGCCCGAGGTGTAGACCAGGATTGCCAGGTCGGCCGCTTTGCAGGCGGCCACACGAGCGTCGAGCGCACCCGGGTGGGTCTTGGCATAAATGCGCCCGAGTTCACGCAGGGTCGGCAGGTCGATGACCGAGTCGTCCTCGAAGTCGCGCAAGCCCTCGGTGTCGAACACGATGATCTTGCTCAGCAGCGGCAGGCTTTCGCGCACTTCGAGCACCTTGTCCAACTGCTCTTCGTCTTCGACAAACAAAAAGCGCGTGCTCGAGTCCTGGCACAAGTACAGCACCTGCGACGCCGCATCGGTGGGGTAGATGCCGTTGGACACGCCCCCGCAACTGAGCACGGCCAGATCGGCCAGCACCCATTCGACGACCGTGTTAGACAGAATGGAGGCGCAGTTGCCGGACTTGAAGCCCAGGCTCAGCAGCCCGTCGCCGATCTCGCGCACCGCCAGGGCCGTTTGCTGCCAGGTCCACTGGTGCCAGATGCCCATCTGTTTTTGGCGCATGAAGACCGCGGCACCGCGCAAGGCCACGGCGTTCCAGAAAACGGCGGACATGGTCTCGCCAGCAATCACCACTTCGGTGCGCGGTTTCAGGTGGCCGAGGTCCCAAAGATTGCTCATCGCGGCGCTACCTCCACGTCTTCTTCTTCTTCCAACGCCGCTCGCCGCGCACGCCGGTTTCTTTCATGCCGAGGTAGAACTCCTTGATGTCGTCCTTCTCGCGCAGGCGCTCGCAGCTGTCTTCCATCACGATGCGGCCGTTCTCCAGCACGTAGCCGAAGTCGGCCACGTTGAGGGCCATGTTGGCGTTTTGCTCCACCAACAAGAAGGTCGTGCCGCGTTCGCGATTGATGCGGATCACGATCTCGAAAATCTCGCGCGTCAGGCGTGGCGACAGGCCCAGGCTGGGCTCGTCGAGCAGGATGAGTTCGGGCGCGGCCATCAGCGCGCGCGAGATCGACAGCATCTGCTGCTGCCCGCCCGACAGCAAGCCAGCATCTTGCGCAGCGCGCTCTTTCAGGATCGGAAAGTAGCCGTACACCGCTTGCATGTCGCGGGCGACGCCGTCACGGTCATGCCGCGTGTAGGCCCCCATCAGCAGGTTGTCATGCACCGACAAAAGCGGAAACACCTCGCGGCCTTCTGGAACGTGGCTCAGCCCGCGCTGCACGATCAGCGCCGGGTCGTGGGCGGTGATGTCTTCACCCTTGAATTGAATGCTGCCCTTGCGCGGGTCGATGATGCCGGAGATGGTCTTCAGGATGGTCGACTTGCCCGCGCCATTGGAGCCCAGCACGGTGGCGATCTGGCCGCGAATCACCTGCAAACTCACGCCGCGAATCGCACGGATGGGCCCGTAGGCGCTCTCGACGTTGCTCAGTTTGAGCACGGTCACATCGGGCGCCGCCGTGTTGCTCGCGCCGATGTTCATGCCGCTTGTCTCCGCAGACTGGCAACATCCTCGGCAGACCCGAGGTAGGCCTCGATCACGCCCGGATGGCTTTGCACTTGCGCCGGTGTGCCCAACGCCAGCACCTCGCCCTGGTTCATCGCGAGCACGCGGTCAGACACCTTGGACACCAGCGACATGTCGTGCTCGACCATCAGCACGGTGATGCCCAGTTCGGCCCGGATGTCCTGGATCCAGAACGCCATGTCGTCGGTCTCTTCCACGTTGAGGCCCGACGACGGCTCGTCCAGCAGCAACAGCTTGGGTTCGGTGCACAGCGCGCGCGCCAGTTCCACCACCTTGCGCACGCCATAGGGCAGCCCCGCCACCATGGCCTCGCGGTGGTGCTGCAGGTCGAGCAGGTCGATCACCTGCTCCACTTTTTCACGCGCCTGCACTTCGGCACGACGCGTGCCAGCGGTAAAGAAAAGCTCGCTCCACAGCCCGGTCTGGCGGTGCGTGTGGCGGCCGATCAGCAGGTTTTGCAGCACGGTGGCGTGTTCAAACAGCTCGATGTTCTGGAAGGTGCGCGCAATGCCCAGCTTGGCGATTTCGTGCGGCGCATGGTCGCTGAGCTTGTGGCCGTCGAACTCGATCTGCCCGGTGGTCGGTGTGTAGATGCGGCTGATCAAATTGAACACCGTGGTCTTGCCGGCGCCGTTCGGCCCGATCAAGGTGAACACCTCGCCATGCGCCACATCGAAGCTCACATCGTTGACCGCCAACACGCCGCCGAAGCGAACGCTGAGGTTTTTGGCACTGAGCAGAGACTGGTTCATCTCAGTGGTTCCACCGCACTTGGCGCGATCCGCGACGCAAGAAACACGCGGCGGTTTCGTTCGACCGCTT
>JANNDW010000459.1:0-2454 GCA_031378125.1 Methylibium sp.
GTGCATCGTTTCCTGAATCGCCTTCCAGTCTTCTTCAGAGACCAGCACGGCTGAGCTGCGCTTGCCAGCGATGAGGATGGGCTCGTGAGAGTCGGCAGCCTGGTCAATGAGACGGTACAGGTTTGCGCGCGCTTCACTGGCAGTCAGGACAGGCATTTCTTGCTCCGGCTGAAGAATGCGAGCATGGTACGCGAAAGCGTACGGCACTGCAATGCCGCTCGAAACCCGCGCCGGGTTACCTCTTGAGACCCACTTGGCATCACGCCTTGGCGGTGGCCTTCTTGTGCACGGCGGCAAGCCGCGCCTTGACCCGGCCAGCGCTGACCGCCCGTGCCGGGTCGTTCTGCAGTGCGTCGCAGGCGGCGGCCACATCACCACGAAGCCAGCCCTCGACGGCCCGGTCGCGCGCCGGAAGCGCACGCAGACCATCGCGAATCACTTCGCTTTCGGTGGCGGACTCGTCGGCAGCGACCTTGGCTCGCACGGCGTCGGCCACTTCGGAAGGGTTGCGGGTTCTGCGGCGCATGGTCAGAGCCAAATTCAGCCGTACTTGCGAAGTTGTTCAAACAGGTCTTCGGCCGAAATACCTTCGGTTCGATCTGCCTCGTCAAGCGCATCTTCAAGCTCCGCCTGAAGATCGGGAGGCAAGCACACAGCCGTATCAGACTCGGTACCGGTGACGACTTGCATGCGCGCATCGCAGCCCGGCGTGCACCGGTGGGGAAACGGAGCGGCGTTCCGGCGCACCATCAACTCGCGGATGGCGTGCGCCGCTTCGCCACGCGGCGGGGTGCTTGTTTGGTGCGCGGCATCGGACGCTCCTCAAGACGACCGGTAACGTACTTGTGCAAGACACTGGCGATGAGCGTTTGATACGGAACGCCCTCCTCCAATGCCCTGACTTGAATGTCGCCCAGGCCACCCGACGAGAGACGGATGTTGACCCGCCGATCCTTGACGGCCGTGGCACGAGCAGCCGCCTTGAACTTGGCAAGCTCCGCTTTGCTTGCCACGGACTTGAGCCTGCCTTTCTCGAAAGCGGCGATCACTTCTTGTTCGTAAGCATCAGTCTTCTGCATCGGCTTCACCCTCATTCAGGTCAGTGCGGCCAGGTGGCTTCAACGAGCAGGTTCAACCTCAGCCCGCAGCCTTGGACACCAGCGGAAATGCCGACGGATCGCGGATGGATTCGACCGAAAGGTCTGCGTCGAGTTGCGGCCAGTGCAGATGGTTCGGCGTTGGCCACCGTACGTCGGCGAGTTGCTCGATCGTGGCCTTCTTGAACCAGGGGAAGTGCTCGAACGGAACCAGCAGTTCCTCGTCGCCCAGCAGCAGCCAGAAGCCGTGCTTCGAAACGTGCGTGACTTCAGCCGCTGAAGTGATGGTTCCAGGCATCTTGAATCTCCTTGAGATGCGCCTCTTCGGGCGACGAGCAGCGCAGGACTGGGGTCGGCGCGCTTGCGCGCTTTGTAAACTGACTCGCCGCGGCTGTTTGAACGGAGCGAAACGAAGTTGAGCGAAGTGAGTTCTGCGGCGCGACCCCAGGCCGAGCAGGTGAGCCCGGACATGAACAGTCCAGTGGACTGTTCGTGCCTGGCGAACGGCCGGGCCACGAGGCCCGGCGCGGCCTGCAAGGCCAGTGCAGTCGGCGTACCCGCCGACCGCCGAAGCGAAGCGGAGCCCGCCTCTCGCCTGCGGCTTTGCCCGCGCCAACCAATGCCGGAAACTTCTTGAGCAAGGCAACGTTGCGCTAAGGAGTCACCGCCAGCGACCACCGCAGTGCTACACCGAACCACTACCCCGCAAACGGCGACACCCCAAAGTCCCCCTTCAACGCCGCCCACACCCGCGGCGCCGTCAACGGCATCTGCACCCGCTCCGCATCGCGCCCCAGTCCCGCGTTGTCGAGCGCATCGATCACCGCGTTCACGACAGCCGGCGTGGCGCCGATGGTGCCCAGTTCGCCCACGCCCTTCACGCCCAGCGGGTTGGTCAGGCACGGGATCGACGTGTCGAACTCGGTCTTGAAGTGGCAGCTCACGTCGGCGCGCGGCATGGCGTAGTCCATGAAGCTGCCGCTCAGCATTTGCGCGCTGTCGCGCTCGTACACCACCTGCTCGCACAGCGCCTGGCCGATGCCCTGCACGGCGCCGCCTTCGATCTGGCCCGCGACGATGATCGGGCTGACCACGCGGCCGATGTCGTTGACGGACGAGTAGGCCACGATCTCGGTGTGCCCGGTCTGCGGGTCGATTTCGACCTCGCACACATGGCAGCCGTTCGGCCAGGTCGGCCCGCCGGCCGTCGTGCTGGCCTCGACGATGAACTGCTTGGTCGGCTGCTTCGCCGCAAGGTCGAACAGGCCGATGCCCACGTCGGTGCCCACCACCTGGTAGCGCCCGTGGCGGTATTCGATGTCGGTGGCCGCGGCTTCCAGCGCGTTGCCGGCCAGCA
>JANNDW010000112.1:0-6029 GCA_031378125.1 Methylibium sp.
ACGATCAAGACCCTGATCGAAGCCAAGAAGGCCGGCCAGTTCCGCAGCCTGTGGAAGGACTTCAACGAAAGCGTCAACCTGATGGCCTCGGGCGAGGTGGTGATCCAGTCGATGTGGTCGCCGGCCGTGACGGCCGTGCGCTCCAAGGGCATCCCCTGCATCTTCCAGCCGCTCAAGGAAGGCTACCGCGCCTGGGCCGCCGGTTTCGGCGTGCCGGCCACGCTTACCGGCAAGAAGCTCGACGGCGCCTATGAGTTCATCAACTGGTTCCTCGATGGCTGGGCCGGCGCGTACCTGAACCGCCAGGGCTACTACAGCGCCGTGCTGGAGACGGCCAAGTCCAAGATGGAGGCCTACGAGTGGGCCTACTGGATGGAGGGCAAACCCGCCGAGAAAGACATCAAGTCGCCCAACGGCGATCTGTTGCACAAGGCCGGTGGTGTGCGCGACGGCGGCTCGTACGAGCAGCGCATGGGCGGCATTGCCTGCTGGAACGCGGTGATGGACGAGAACACGTACATGGTGCAGAAGTGGAACGAGTTCGTGGCCGCCTGAGCGGTGGTCACTCCCACACGCGGCGAGCCCGCTGAGCGGCTCCGGCATGCAGGCCGGAACGCGCACGGCAAGTGGAGGTGCAAGCTTTGAGCACGCTCCCCCGCGCCAACCCGCGTTGATTGACTTCAACGCCTTCACCTCCGTCCCGGCCTTCCCCCGTCAAGGGGGAAGGCGCCAAACAACCCACACGCCGTGAAACCCAACCAAGGTCCGCCGGCCTGGCTGCAGGCACTGCCTTTCGGCGCGGTGTTCTTGTTCTTCTTCATCGTCCCGCTGCTGCTGATCGCCGCGGTGAGCTTCTGGCCGACCAGCGACTACGAGCTGATCCCGGGCTTCACCGGCCAGAACTACGTGTCGATCTTCGAAGGCTGCGGCAACTTCGCCGAGCCCTGCACCACCCTCAAGACTTATGGGTCGACCTTGCGCTTTTCGTTGCTGACCTGGGCGATTTCGCTGGTGCTGGGCTTCGCGATCGCGTACTTCCTGGCCTTTCATGTGCGCTCCTCCGGCATGCAGACGCTGCTGTTCGTGGTCTGCACCATCCCGTTCTGGACCAGCAACGTCATTCGAATGATCTCGTGGGTGCCGCTGCTGGGACGCAACGGCCTGGTCAACCAGGGCTTGATGGGGCTCGGTGTCGTCGACCAGCCGATCGAGTGGCTGCTGTTCTCCGAGTTTTCGGTGGTGCTGGCCTTCGTGCACCTGTACACCATGTTCATGCTGGTGCCGATTTTCAACTCGATGATGCGCATCGACCGCGCCCTGCTCGAAGCGGCCGACGACTGCGGCGCCAGCGGCTGGCAGACGCTGTGGAACGTGGTGGTGCCGCTGTCGCGCACCGGCATCGTGATCGGCTCGATCTTCGTCATCACCATCGTGATGGGCGACTTCGTCACCGTCGGCGTGATGGGCGGCCAGCAGATCGCGTCGGTCGGCAAGATCATCCAGGTGCAGACCTCGTACCTGCAGTTCCCGCTGGCCGCTGCCAATGCGGTGGTGCTGCTGGCCGTGGTGCTGGTTTTCATCGCCGCGTTGACGCGCATGGTCGATCTGCGCAAGGAGCTTTGAACATGACTCGCGAAGGTAGAGCCAAAGGCTTCTGGCCACTGGCCATCGTGTTCGCGCTGTTCGTGCTGTTTCTCTATGGCCCGGTCATCACGATCTTCGTGCTCAGCTTCCAGGGGCCCGGAGGCGGGCTCACCTTCCCGATGCGCGGCCTGTCCACGCATTGGTATTCGGAGCTGTGGAAGGGCCTGGGGGTTGTCGACATCGGCGCGGCGCTGCGCCGCTCGGTGGCGCTGGGGGTGGTGGTGATGTTGCTGACCGTGTTGCTCTCGCTGTCCGCCGGGCTGGCATTTCGCAAGAAGCTGGTCGGCGCCAACCTGCTGTTCTACGTCACGGTGGCCAGCCTGATCATGCCGTCGATCATCGTCTCGCTGGGCATCGGGCTGCAGTTCCGGTTGATCGACGCCGGCATCAAGTGGCTGCTCGACGCCGTGGGGGCCGCCAGCACGCTGGAGAACTACACCACCTCGCTGGGCCTGTACACCTCGGGCCTGGGGGCGCACCTCACCTGGACCTTGCCTTTCGGTCTGCTGATCATGTTTGCCGTGTTCAACCGCTTCAACCCGGCCTACGAAGAAGCGGCGATCGACCAGGGCGCCACGCCGTGGCAGACCTTTTTGCATGTGGTGCTGCCGCTGATCGGCCCGTCGGTGGTGGGCATCGGCATGTTCGGATTCACGCTCAGCTGGGACGAGATCGCCCGCTCGTCGCAAGCCATCGGCGACCTGAACACGCTGCCGCTCGAACTGCAAGGCCTCACCACCACCGTCACCACCCCGTCGATTTATGCGCTGGGCACCTTGACCACCGCGATCTCGCTGGTGGTGATCGCCCTGGCCCTGGGCGCGGCCGCCTGGTTGGGCCGGCGCAGCCGTCAGCGCCCCGCCTGAGCCGGCACCCGCCACCGCGGTGACCATGCCCAAAAAGCCGATCTCGCCGGCGCTCGCGCCTTCCCCGTCTCCGGCCGCGCCCGCTTCGCCCGCGCACGCGGCCGACCGGGTCTACGACGCGATTTACGCCGCCGTGGTCGACCACCGCCTGCCGCCGGGCGCGCGGCTGCGGGAAGAAGAACTCGCGCACGCCTTCGCGGTGTCTCGCACGCTGGTGCGCCAGGCGCTGCAACGCCTGGCGCAAAACGGGGTGGTGGTGTTGCGGCCCAACCGGGGCGCCCAGGTTCCCGAGCCCACCCGGCGCGACGGCGAACATGTGTTCGATGCCCGCCGCGTGATCGAATGCGAAGTGGCCAGACGGCTGGCCACCCGGCTCACGGCGGACCAGCTGGCCGAGCTGCGCCTGCTGGTGGAGACCGAAACCCGCGCCCTCCAGGGGGGCGATCGCAGCGAGGCGATTCGCCTCTCGGGCGAGTTCCATCGCCGGCTGGCGCAGATGAGCGACAACCCCCTCTTCGTGCGCATGCTCGACGCGCTCTTGCCCACCACGTCCTTGCTGATGGCCTTGTACAAGGCGCCGGGCCAGCCCATGTGCGTGGCGCACAGCCACCATCTGCTGCTGGACGTGCTGCAAGGGCAGGGTGCCGCCGCGGCGGCGGCCGAAATGCGCCGCCATCTGAACGAGATCGAACGCTCGCTCAGCGTGCCTGCCGCGCAGCCGCCACCGGCCTTGCGCGAAGTTTTCAAGGCCTACCGGGAGCCGTCCCGGCCGCCCGCATGACACCCGGCCTGCCCGGCCACGGCCGCTTTTCCTACTCCGCCCTCAGGAACCGGCCGCCACGGCGCTGGCCGGGCGGCGCGCGGTTGGCGGTGTACATCGGCTTCAACATCGAGCATTTCGCATTCGGGCAGGGCCTGGGCGCCAACCTGGCGCCCGCCTCGGCCCAACCCGATGTGCTGAACTATTCGTGGCGCGAGTACGGCAACCGCGTCGGCGTGTGGCGCTGCCTGGACCTGTTCGACGAGCTCTCGTTGCCCACCGGCGCCCTGATCAACACGGCGCTGTACGACCACTGCCCCGAGGTGGTGGAGGCGTTCGCCGCGCGCGGTGACGAGCTGATCGCGCACGGCCACACCAACGCCGAACGCCAGGGCGGCATGTCCGAGCCCGAGGAGCGTGCGCTGATCCACCAGTGCCGCGAACGCATGGCCCGCGCCCACGGCGCACCGCCCTCGGGCTGGCTGTCGCCATGGATCTCGGAGAGCGCCGTCACGCCCGACCTGCTGCAAGAGGCCGGCTATCGCTACACGCTCAACTGGTGCCACGACGACCAGCCCACTCGCATGGCCACGCGCAACGGGGGCTCGCTGTGGGCCGTGCCCTACCCGCAGGAGCTGAACGACATCCCGATGATCATTGGCCGCCAGATGGACGCGAAGGATTTCGCCCAAATGATCGTTGACCAGTTCGATGAATTGCTGGAGCAGGTGCGACGCTCGCCGCAGGCGCTGGTGATGGGCATCGCATTGCATGCCTACCTGGTCGGGCAGCCGTACCGCATGCGGCACCTGCGGCGCGCGTTGCGGCATATCGTGGACCATCGCGGCCCGGCCGGCGGCGGAGATGTGTGGATCACCATGCCCGGCGCCATCGTCGACGCCATGCCGGGCGCAGACTGACGCCACCGTGCGCGTCAAGCCATGGCGCCGACAAACGCATTCAGGGATCGTTCGACCACGCCGGGCTCCAGGCCCTTGACGATGAACACGAGCCGCGAATGGCGCTCATCGCCGGGCCACGCGGCCATGTGAACCGGCGGGTGGATCAGGTGCTGCACGCCATGAATGGCAACCGGCGTCGGGCTGCCGCGCACATTCAAAATGCCCTTCAGGCGAAGAATCCGCGCGCCGTGGCGATGCACCAGCATCGTCAGCCAGATGCCCAACGTGGTCCAGTCCAGCGGCTCGGCCATCGAGATGGCAAACGCACGCACGTCGGCGTCGTGGCGGTGGCTCGCAGACCGCGCGCCGCGCCGGGTTCCGAGGTAGCGGCCGGCTTGCGCCGGCTCGGCCGCCAGGGCGTCCAGGGGTGGCAATGCCGCTGCGGGCCGCGCGTCTGCAAACCACTGCCGCGCGGCCGTCGTCTTGCTCGAAAAGTCGAGCCGGTCGGTGCACAGCAGGCTGTCGGCATCGAGACCATCGCGTTCCGCATGGCGCAGTGAGGCCATCGGGTTGATGCGCCGCACACGGTCTTCCAGCGCCTGGGTCGCGGCCAGCCCGGCCAGCCCGGTTTTGGTGAGCACCAGGTGGTCGGCAACAGCCGCCTGTTTGACGCTTTGCTCGTACAGATCGAACTGGCTCTCGCCGTGGACCGCGTCCACCACGGTGACCACCTGGGCGAGCTGGAAGTGGTGCCGCAGCACCGCGTCGGCGTGAATCGTGGACAGGATGGGGAACGGGTCGGCAAGGCCCGTGCTTTCGATCACCACGCGCCGGAACCAGGGCACCAGGCCCTGCTCGCGTTTGGACAGCAACAAACGCATCGCGTCGACCAGTTCGCCGCGAATCGTGCAGCACAGGCACCCCGACTGCAGCAGCACCATGTTCTCGTCGATGCGCTCCAGAAGCTGGTGGTCGAGCCCGATCTCGCCGAACTCGTTGATCAACACCGCCGTGTCCGACAGCCGCGGCTCGGCGAGCAGGCGCTTGAGCAGCGTAGTTTTGCCGGAGCCCAGGAAGCCGGTGATCAGATGGACCGGCGTGAATTCAGCGCGGGCCGGCTGCATGGGCGGCCTCCAGCATCTCGATCAGGCCGGTGTCCAACGGGTCGCAAGGCCGGCCCGACAGCCGCTCGGCCGCCGCCCACAGGTGCGCCAGGTCGTCCACCAGTTCGCTGCCGCCGGTGCGGTTGGAGAGGATGAACGACGCGCCCTGCCAGTCTTCGATCCGCACGCCGCCATGGCGCAGGACGCGCTCGGCCTGCGCCACGCGGTTGCGGCGCTCGCGGCGGCGCTGCGCCTCGTCGGTGTTGCGGGTGAAGACACCGGGGCGCGCGGCGGCGTCGGTCCAGTGCGCCGGGCCGCCGAGAACGCCGCACAAGCCGCACATGCGCTGCCCGTCCTTGCCGTGGGTTTGGCGCGCTACTTCTTGCGCGGCGCGCGGCGCGCAAAGTCGTCGGCCATCTCGTTCATGGTGACGAAGCGCACGCCGGGTTGGCTGGCCATGTGGTGGAACAGGCGCTCCAGCATCATCAGCACATGCGGGCGGCCGGCCACGTCGGGGTGGATCGTCATCGGGAAGACGGCGTAGTCGTGTTCGCGGTAGACCCAGTCGAACTGGTCGCGCCACATTTGTTCGATGTCGCGCGGGTTCACGAAACCGTGGCTGTTGGGCGACTTCTTGATGAACATCATCGGCGGCAGGTCGTCGAGGTACCAGCTGGCCGGGATCTCGATCAGGTCGGTCTCATGGCCGCGCTGCAGCGGGAGCATCCAGTCGGACGGCTTCTTCGCGTAGTCG
>JANNDW010000115.1:0-38470 GCA_031378125.1 Methylibium sp.
CGAATGGACGCACTGATCCTGGCGCGCACGCAATTCGCGGCCAACATGACCTTCCACATCCTGTTTCCGACCATCAGCATCGCGCTGGGCTGGACCTTGCTGTTCTTCCGCACGCGTTGGCTCAGCACGCGCGACCTGGCCTGGCTGACGGCCTACCGCTTCTGGACCAAGGTGTTTGCGCTGACCTTTGCGCTGGGGGTCGTCAGCGGCATCACGATGAGCTTTCAGTTCGGCACCAACTGGCCGGGCTACATGGAGCGTGTCGGCAACATCGCCGGGCCGCTGCTGGGTTACGAGGTGCTGACGGCGTTTTTCCTCGAAGCCACGTTTCTCGGCGTGATGCTGTTCGGCCACGGCCGGGTCAGCGAACGGGTGCACCTGCTGGCGACGTTTTTGGTGGCCTTCGGCACCACGATGAGCGCGTTCTGGATCTTGAGCCTGGACTCGTGGATGCAAACACCCGCGGGTCACGAGATCATCAACGGCGAGTTCCATGTGCTGAGCTGGATTGACGTGGTCTTCAACCCCTCGTTTCCGTACCGGCTGGCGCACATGCTGCTTGCGTCGGCGCTGACGGTGGCCTTCCTGCTGGCCGGGGTCAGCGCCTGGCAATTGCTGCGCGGTGTGGCCAACAGCTCCACGCCGAAAGCATTGCGCGCCGGGCTGACCTTGGGCGCGGTGCTGATCCCGCTGCAGATTTTCGTCGGTGACCTGCACGGCCTGAACACGCTGCAGCACCAGCCGCAGAAAGTGGCCGCGATGGAAGGCGTGTGGGAGACCGAACGCGGCGCGCCGCTGCTGCTGTTTGCGTGGCCGGACGAGAAGACGCGCAGCAACCACTTCGAGATTGCCGTGCCGAAAATGGCGAGCCTCATCCTCACGCACGACCTCAACGGCGAGATCAAGGGCCTGAATGAATTCAAGGGCGCGCACCCGCCGGTGGCGCCGGTCTTCTTCGGCTTTCGCATCATGGTCGGCACCGGCATGCTGATGCTGGCGTCCAGTTGGCTGGCGCTGTGGCTGTACCGGCGCCGCGCTTGGGTGGCGGCCAAGCTGCCGCGGCCGTTGCTGTGGCTGTTGACCGGGATGACCTTCTCCGGCTGGATCGCCACCGTGGCCGGCTGGTACGTCACCGAAATCGGCCGCCAGCCCTTCATCGTCTACGGGTTGTTGCGCACCGCCGACGTGGCGTCGAATGTGCCCGCGCCGACGATCGCGCTGTCGCTGGCGATGTACATGACGGTGTACCTGGCGCTGATCGTGTCTTACATCGGCGTGGTCAAGTACATGGCCGAAAAACATGTCGATGCGGCCGAGCCGGAACCACGCGCCGTCGTCACGCCGATCATGGCGGTCGGCGAAGGACGGCCAGCATGAGCCCGCCGGGCCGCCCCAAGGCGAATACCGCAGTGCGCAGCACGGAGGTTGCCTGATGAGCCCGCCGGGCCGCCTGCGGCCGCAGGCCGCAGTCCTTCGACAGGCGCGAAACCGTCCTCAGGACGGTTCCACGTCCGGTCTCAGCCCCAAGGCGAATACCGCAGTGCGCAGCACGGAGCTTGCCTGATGAGCTTCGATCAAATCCTGCCCATCATCTTCATGGCCTTGATGGGCCTGGCGATGCTGACCTACGTGGTGCTGGACGGCTACGACCTGGGCGTGGGCATGCTGATGCCACGCGCCACCGACGCGCAGAAAGACGTGATGGTCGCCTCGATCGGGCCGTTCTGGGACGCCAACGAAACCTGGCTGGTGCTGGGCGTGGGCATTCTGCTGATCGCCTTCCCGAAGGCGCACGGCATGGTGCTGACCGCCATGTACATGCCGGTCACCTTGATGCTGATCGGGCTGATCCTGCGCGGCGTGGCGTTCGACTTTCGCGTCAAGGCGCGCGACTTGCACAAGCCCTTGTGGAACCGCGCTTTCATCGCCGGCTCGGGCCTGGCGGCGGCGTCGCAAGGCTGGATGCTCGGGCACTTCATCACCGGGTTGAAGCCGGGCTGGTACTACGACATCTTTGCGGCTTCAATTGCCATCGCGCTGCCGGCAGCGTATGTGCTGCTCGGTGCGTGCTGGTTGATCATGAAGACCGAAGGCGAGCTGCAAGTGCATGCGGTGCGCTGGGCCAAGCTGGCGTGGGGGCCGATGGTGGTGGGCATGGGGTTGATTTCGCTGGCCACGCCCTGGGTCAGCGCGTCGGTGCGGGATCGTTGGTTCAGCCTGCCCGAGCTGTTTGCGCTGCTGCCGATTCCGTTGATGACGATGGCATCGCTGCTCGCCGCCCGCGCGCTGCTCAACTCGGAGCGTGTGCTCGGCAAGCTGTGCTGGCTGCCCTTCATGCTGATCGTCGCGGTGTTCGTGCTGGGCTTCTTCGGCCTGGCGTACAGCATCTTCCCGTACGTGGTGATGGACCGGCTGACGGTCTGGCAGGCCGCCAGCAGCCCGGCGGCGCTGAAGGTCATCCTGATCGGCACCTGCATTTCGGTGCCGGCGATCGCGGGATACACCGTGTTCGCGTACCGGGTGTTTGGGGGGAAGGCGGGGGAGTTGCGGTACGCATGAGGAGGGTGCGCGGGCCAAGGGCGTCGGGCGACCTGCGTTGAACAATCCTGGACCCACCACGACGCTGCGGGATCAGGCCGGCGTGGCGCTTTGCTCCGCGAATGTCCGCCGCCGTCGGCCTTCGGCCGCCGGCTCCTCCTTTACTTCGCTGCGCAAAGCGCCCCGCCGGCCTGATCCCGCGCTCGAGCAGCGCAGAGCAGTCGGCTGTACCCCGCCGACCGCCGAAGTGAAGCGGAGCACGCCTCCCTCCCGCGGCTTTGCTCGCGCGAGCGCGAACCAGCAACCCTCACTCAATCATCAAACAGCGAGCGCTGCATCAAGTGCTGCAAGGTCGGCGCCGAACGCCGCACCGCCTGGTAGAAGGCGGTGAAAGAGCGGCAGGTCTGCTCGGGGTTGGGCATCAGGCGCGGCGCGGGCTGAAGCGTGGCGACGGTGCGCAACGCCGCGTCGTAGTCTGGCATCGGGGCGGCGAAACTGGTGGCCGTGGTTCGTTTCGGCAAGGCCATCTGCGCCAAGTCGCCGATGAAAACGGCGTCGGTCACGGCCTGCATCCGTGTCAGCACCCAGCGCCAGCGCCGCTCGCTCCAGGGCAGCGATGCATGCGCTGGCAGGTGGATCACGCCGAGTCGAAAGGCGCTGGCATCATCACGCTCGCTCATTTGCCACGGGTGGACGCACTCGACAGCGCGCTTCGCACGCAGCGCGGCCGCCATTGCGTCCGCGCCCGAACGCAGGTTTGCCGCGGCCATGAGGTCCGGTGGCGGTCCGCGCATCGGCGCGGGCTCAGCCACGCCCTCATGCCCACCCGGCTCGGGCCCGACGTCGGCCTGGCCGCGCGCGATCTGCTCCAGCGCCTCGTAGCTCTGATCGATGACCGTGCCCTGCGACACCCACGCCTCGGAGCCGGCCTTGGGCGCATAGCGCGCCACGTTGTCGGCGTTGAACAGATAGGGCTTGTTCGAGAACGTCGCGGCCACCCATTGCCAGCTGAGGTGGTTGCTGGGCACATCGCCGTCGAGCAGGTGGCCGAACATCCAGTCGGCGCCGGCCCGCCAATCCACCTTGCGCAGGTGCACCGCGTAGCTGGCCAGCCACATGCGCGCGTGGTTGTGCAGGTAGCCGGTGGCGTAGAGCTGGCGCACGGCTGTGTCGATGGCCGGAACGCCGGTGCGGCCTTCGCGCAGGTCGGCGGGCACGTTGCCGGCGTACGTGCCCGGCCACAGGCCGGCGGGCCGCAGGTCGCGCAGCACCGCATCGCCCTCGCGGGTCCAAACGTGGTGGAAGAACTCGCGCCAGGCGAACTCGAACACCAGCTTGTCGTCGAAGCCGAGCCGATGCCGCTGCGACAGCTGCGCGATCGCCTGGCGCATGGAGATGACGCCGTGCGTGAGGTAGGGCGACAAGCCGCTGACCGCACCGTCCAGCGCGTTGCGGCTGCGCGCGTACTCGCCGGGGTGCAGCGCACCGAGGCGACGCAGCGCCTCGGCGAACGTCGGCTCGAAATGCGACAACCTGCCCGCCGCGGCGGCGCTCACTGACTCGGACATGCTCGCCGCTTTGCAATGATGAAAAGCGGCGAGTCTAGAGGGCATGGCCAAAGCCCCTGCGCCGCGAACGCAGGCATCGGTCGGATAGGCTCGCGCGTCCTCCAGGAGCACCGATGGCTGTCGAGACCGGTTTCAAGGGCAACAAGCGCGCGCTGCCCAGCAAGCCCTGCGCGCAATGCGGGCGGGCCATGACATGGCGGCGTGCGTGGGCGAAGAACTGGAACGACGTGAAGTACTGCTCCGAGCGTTGTCGTGGCGGCGCCCGGCACAGCGCCTGCGGAGCACCGAATTGAGCCCAGCGAGCGGCGGCACGCTGGCGCTGGTGCTGGGCGACCAGCTCAGCCAGGGCAGCCCTGCCCTGCTGGGGTTGGACCCGAAGCACGACGCCGTGCTGATGATCGAAGCCCCGTTTGAGGCCACGCATGTGTGGAGCCACAAGGCGCGCATCGCGCTGTTCCTCGCGGCGATGCGGCACTTTCGCGACGAGCTGCGCGCCAACGGATTCACGGTGCGCTACATCGCATTGAACGACAGCGTGCTGCCGACGTTGCCGCAGCGCCTGGCCGAACATTTACAGCACCACCGCCCCGCCGTGTTGCGCATGCTGGAGGCCGGCGAATGGCGCCTGCGGCAAGACATTGCCCGAGTGGCGCAAGACGCTTCGGTGCCGTTGCGCACCTTGGACGACACGCACTTCCTGTGCTCGCGCGCCGACTTCACGCGCTGGGCCGGCAAGTACGGCAAGGCTGCTGGTGCCAGCCTGCGCATGGAGTTCTTCTACCGCGAGATGCGGCGCAAGCACCGTGTGCTGCTGGACGGTGATGGCGAGCCCGAGGGCGGCCGGTGGAACTTCGACGCCGACAACCGCAAGGGCTATCCGAAAGCCGGGCCGGGGCTGATTCCGCCGCCACGAACTTTCGCGCCCGATGCGCTGACGCGCGAGGTGTTTGCCGAGGTGGAGCAGCGCTTCGGCGACCACCCCGGCACGCTGGCGCACTTCGCCTGGCCGGTGAGCCGCACACAGGCGCTGGTGGCGTTGCAGACCTTCATCGACACGCGCCTCGCCAACTTCGGCGACCACCAGGACGCGATGTGGACGGCCACGCCGTTCGGATGGCATTCACTCTTGTCCACCAGCCTGAACCTGCACTTGCTGAACCCGCGCGAGGTGATTCAAGCGGCCGAAGCGGCCTACCGGCGAGGCTTGGCGCCGCTGGCCGGCGTCGAGGGCTTCATCCGCCAGGTGCTGGGCTGGCGCGAATTCATTCGGGGCGTCTATTGGCTGGACATGCCGGGCCTGGCGCAGGCCAACCACTGGCAGCACACGCGCTCCCTGCCGCGCTGGTACTGGACCGGCGAGACGCACATGGCCTGCGCGCGCGACGCGATTGCGCAAACCCTGCAGTACGGCTACGCCCACCACATCCAGCGCCTGATGGTGACGGGCCTGTTCGCGCTGCTGGCCGAGCTGGAGCCGAAACAGGTCGCCGACTGGTACCTGGCCATCTACGTCGACGCGGTCGAGTGGGCCGAGCTGCCCAACGTGGCCGGCATGGCGCTGTACGCCAACGGCGGGCGCTTCACCAGCAAGCCCTATGTCGCCTCGGGCGCCTACATCCAACGCATGAGCAACCACTGCGGCGGATGCACCTATGCGCCCACCGCCAAAGACGCCGCGAAGACGGGCAAACCCACCTGCCCGTTCACCGTGCTGTACTGGAACTTCCTGTTCAAGCACGCAGCCGCGCTGGCCGGCAACCCGCGCACCGCCTTGATGGCGAAGAACGCGGCGCGCTTCGGTGCGCAGGAAAGAGCGAACCTGGTTGCCGCTGCGCAAACCTTGCTGGGCGGTCTGGAGACGCTGTAGCGCGACGCCGTGGCCGGCCTCGCCGTGCGGGCGGCGCCGACGCCGACGCAGGCCGCTTGCGCTGCACAGGCCGGGCCCCGCAAACACCGCCGCTACCGCTACGACTTGGCCCGGCTCGCCGCGAGTTGTTTTTCCATTTGATCCAGGGGCATCGCCCCGGGCACGCGCTTGCCGTCTTCGAACACGATGGCGGGGGTGCCGTTGACGCGGTGCTTGCGGCCGAGCGCCGCATTGCGCTGCAGCGCGGAAGCGTCGCATTCGCCCATGCTGCGCACCGGCGCCACGCCGCGCAGCATCCAGTCGAGCCAGACCTTGGTGTTGTCCTTGGCGCACCAGATGTCGCGCGACTTCTCCGGCGAGTCGCCGCCCAGGATCGGGTACAGGAAGGTGTAGACCGTCACGTCCTTGAGCTGCTGCAGGTCTTTTTCGAAGCGCTTGCAGTAGCCGCAGTTCGGGTCGGCGAAGACCGCTACTTTGCGCGCGCCGCTGCCCTGCTTCCACACCAGCGCGTCCTTCAGCGGCAGGGCCGCGAAGTCGATGGCGGTGAGTTTGTTGATACGTGCTTCGGTCAGGTTGGTGCGGGTCTTGGTTTCGATCATCTGGCCTTCGATCAGGTGGTTGCCCTGCTCGTCGGTGTAGTACACGTCGGTGCCCACGCGCAGCTCGAACAGGCCGGCGATCGGCGTCTTGCTGACTTCGTCGATCTTCAGGTCGGGCAGCCGCTCGGCGAGGTTCTTGCGAATGACGGTTTCTTGCGCGAACCCAGCATGGCCGACCAGCAAGCCCAAACACAGGGCGACGAACGGGCGAGCGACGGGATGAAAACGAGACAGGTTCAGCATGACGGTCTTTCAGGAGTCCAAAGCGCGTGCGGCCAGCCAGCGCTTCAAGGGAGGGAGTTGATTCACCAGAGTCAAACCGCGGTTTCGAAGTTCCATCAAGCCCGGCGCAGTCGAGGAAAACAGCCGCTGCAAACCGTCGGTGACCTGGCCCATGGCCCAGGTGGGCGCAAGGCGCTCGCGCGCATAGCGGCGCAGCAGTTTCTCATCGCCCAGCGAGCGCCAGGATTCGCGTTGCGTGATCACTTTGGTGAGCGCCGCCACATCGGCCAGCCCCAGGTTCAGGCCTTGCCCGGCGAGCGGATGCACCACGTGGGCGGCGTCCCCCAGCAACACAAAGCCGGGTCCGCACCAGGGTTCGGCACGCCCCAGCATCAGCGGCCAGGCGGCACGTTCGCAGGCCAGCCGCAACTCGCCCGCGGCGCCATCGGTGGCGTGCATCAGCGCCAGCTCGAAGGCTCGGTCGTCCTGCGCCATCAGTTGTTGGGCCCGCTCCTTGGGCAAGGACCACACCAGCGCGTAGGAAGACCGCGGCAAGGGCGTGTCGAACGGCAGCAGCGCCAGCACGTCGGGCGCGCGAAACCATTGCTGCGCGACACCCTGGTGGGCCCGGCCTGCCGTCAGCCGCGCGGCAATCGCCACCTGGCCATAGTCGTGCCGCTCGAATTGCACGCCCAAGGCGGCGCGCGTGCTGGACGCTTTGCCCTCGCACAGCGCGGTCAGCGCGGCGGGCACATCGATATCTGTCACGCTGATGTGCGGCGCGAATTGCACGGCGCGTTCGAGTTCGCGCTCCAGCACGGCCGCGTCGGTGATCCAGGTCAGCTCGGCCACACGTTGCTGCCAGGCACTGAACTCCAGCAAGGCACCCGCCGCGTCGCCATGCACACGCATCTCGTGCACGGCGGTAGCCGCCCCCGCGGGCAGCGCATCCCAGACCTTCAAGCCGCGCAGCAACGCGAGCGACGCCGCGTTGAGCGCATAGGCGCGCACATCCACGCCGCCCGCCGGCCGGGGCGCGCCTGGCAGCAGCGCCACTTGCAAGCCCGAGCGGGCCAGCGACAGCGCCAGGCAGCGGCCCACAACGCCCGCGCCGCTCACCAGAACATCAAAGGATTTCATACCGTTTCATTGTAAGGACGGCGGCTGCGGAGCGCGCCGGGTGACGCAGGCACAATTCAGCCCTTGCACGTTGCGACCGCCTCCCCCATGCCCGCCTGGATTCGCAGAACCGCCATCGCGCTCGGCGTGGTGTTGCTGGTTCTCGCTGCCGGCGCCGTCTGGCTGGTGACCCGCTTCGACCCCGCCGACTACAAGAGCGTGGCCATCGAGTGGATGAAGACCCACCACAACCGCACGCTGGAGATCGACGGGCCGATCAAGCTGTCGGTGTTCCCGCGGCTGGAGGTCCGGCTGGCCGGCGTCAGCCTGAGCGAAGCGGGCAGGCCCGACCCGTTTGCCGCGCTGGCCGAGGCCTCACTGGCCGTCGAGGTGCTGCCGCTGTTACGCGGCCGGCTGGCGGTGGACCGGGTCGAGGCGCAGGGCGTTCGCCTGGTGTTGCTGCGCGACGCCAAGGGCCGGCGCAACATCGACGACCTGTTGCGGCCATCCGCTGGCGCCGAACCCGCCAGCGGCCCGGCGTTGGAGTTCGACATGAGCCGCATCCAGCTCTCCGATGTGCAGGCGCGGGTGAAAGACGAGGTGGCGGGCATCGACGGCGAACTGGTGCTGAAGGAGTTGAGCGCCGGCCGGATGGCGTCGCAGGTCGAATCGAGCCTCAGAATCGTTGCGCAGTTCGGATTCAAGACGCCGGCATTGAAGGGCGAGTTGAGCGGCTCGACCCGCATCACCCCCGACTTTGCAACCGGCTCGGTGCGCCTGTCCGACATGGACCTGGGCTACAAGGGCGACGCCCCCGGCGCCAGCAGCATTGATGCCACGCTCAAGGGTGCGCTGGCCTGGGACGGCGCCAAGTCGTCATTGGCCGCCAACGGGCTGGTGTTGCGGCTGGCCGCCAACGCGGCCGGCATCCGGTTGGCGGGCAGCAGCCTGAGCATCGAGCGGTTTGCGCTGGACCCGTCGCGCAAGGCATTTGCCATCCACCAACTGCAGCTGCGAATCAAGGGCAGCCAGGCCGGCACGCCGCTGGCGCTGGAGCTGGACTGGCCCGAGCTGGACGTGAGCGGCGATGCCCTCAAAGGCAGCGCCATGGCCGGCAAGATTTCGTACGGCAACGAGATGCCGCTTGCCGTGACCTTCAAGAGCGACGCGCCGAGCGGCAGTTTCGACAACGTTCGTGTGCCGGCCTTCGAGGCCAGGGTCAGCAGCAGCGGCGCCGCGCGCAAGATCATCGGCAGCCTGCGCAGCGAGTTGGTGCTGCAACCGGAGAAGCGATCGGCCCTGCTGGACAAGATCGACATTCAGCTCCAGCTGGACGACCCGGGCTTCAAGCCATTGGCGCTGGGCTTGAAGGGCAACGCGACCGTGGCCGCAGCGGGCAGCGCCAAGTGGAATCTGGCCGGCGACATCAACGCCAACCGCTTCAACACCGAGGGCACGGCCGGCTTTGCGGGCATCACGCCGAACGTCAAAACGCAGCTGCGTTTTCAATCGCTGGACTTGAACGGCTTGCTGGCGCTGTCACCGGCCACCGCGTCGTCGGGCAGCGGTGACGCGCCCATCGACCTGGCCCCGTTGCGCGGCATCAACGGCACATTCGGGGTGCGCGTGGGCAGCCTGGCGCTGCGCCACTACCGCGTGGCCGACATCAGCCTGGACGCGACGCTGGACGCCGGCATGCTGCGCGTGGCCAGCTTCAAGGGCAAGGCCTGGGGCGGCACGGTGGACGGCAGCGCCTTTGCCGATGCCCGCGCCAGCCGGGTGGCGTTGAAGGCCGGCGCCGATGGCGTGAACATCAATGCGCTGCTGAAAGACGTGGCCGACAAAGACCTGCTGGACGGCAGCGGCCGTGTCGACGTGGACATCGAAAGCGCGGGCCGCACGGTGGCCGAACTCAAGTCCAGGCTCAAAGGCAAGGCCGTTCTGCAATTGCGCGACGGTGCCGTCAAGGGCATCAACCTGGCCAAGACGCTGCGCCAGGCCAAGGCCGCGCTGGCGCTGAAGCAGGATGCCGCCATCAAGGCCAGCAAGACCGAAAAGACCGACTTCAGCGAACTGAACGCCAGTTTCCAGATTGATGCCGGCGTAGCGCGCAGCGCGGACCTGGAACTCAAGAGCCCGTACCTGCGCCTGGGTGGAGAAGGCGCTGTCGACATCGTCAAGAACCGCATCGACGCCAGCGTTCGCGCCACCGTCACCGACACCTCCAAAGGCCAGGACGGCGCCGATCTGGCCGCGCTCAAAGGCGTGACGGTGCCGGTTGTCTTGAGCGGTCCGTTCGACGCCATCAACTGGAAGCTTCAATGGTCGGGTGTGGTGGCCGCTGCGTTGAAAAGCCAAGCCAGGAGTGAGATCGAAAACCGGCTGAAAGAAAAGCTCGGGCAAAGGCTCGATCCGAAGGCATCGGCGCCCGCGGCCGGCGCCTCCGGCCCGTCTGCCGAAGAAAAGCTGAAGAACAAACTGAAAGGCCTGCTGAAGTGAGCGATGTTGACGTGAGCGTGTTTTCGCTGCATATCTACCCCATCAAGTCGTGTGCCGGCATTGCGCTGGAGCAGAGCCTGCTGATCGAAACCGGGCTCGATCTGGACCGCGCCTGGATGGTGGTGGACGAACACAATGAGTTCGTCACGCAACGCGAGTTGCCGCGCCTGGCGCTGGTCCAGCCAACCCTGAAACACGAGGACATGGTGTTGCGCGCGCCCGGCATGCTGGCCTTGCACGTGTCGCTCAATGGCGTTGAAGCGCCGGTGCGTGTGAAGATCTGGAACGACTGGGTCGCGGCCTACGACATGGGCGGCCTGGCAGCGCAGTGGTTCAGCGACTTTCTCGGCCGCAAGCTGCGCCTGGCGCGCTTCGACCCCGAGCAGCGGCGCCTGTCCGACCCGAAGTGGACCGGCGCGCTCGAAGCCGAAAACGCCTTTGCCGACGGTTACCCCTTGCTCGTCACGTCCACCGCGTCGCTGCGTGAGTTGAACCAGCGCCTGCACGCTCAAGGGCAGCCGGCGGTCACCTTGGCACGGATGCGGCCGAACCTGGTGCTCGATGGGCTGGAGGCGCACGCCGAAGACCACCTCGACGAGATCGTCTTCAGCACCGACAGCGGCGAAGTGCGCCTGAAGCTGGTCAAGCCCTGCGCTCGCTGCCAGATCCCCGACATCGACCCGCTGACCGCTGAATCCGGCCACGCCGTGGGCGACGTGCTGGCGGGCTACCGGGCCGATGCACGCATGGACGGCGCCATCACCTTCGGCATGAACGCGGTGATCGTCGAAGGCATCGAGCACAGCTTGCGCGTCGGCCAGCGGGGCAGCGCCCACTACCGCTTCGACTGATCAAGGCCGCCGCGGTGGCAGCGGCATGAACTCGGTCTCGCCGGGCACCGGCTCGAAGCGCTGCGCCGCCCAGTCGTCCTGTGCGCGGGCAATGCGTTCCTTGCGGCTGGACACAAAGTTCCAGACCAAGAACCTGTGCCCCAACGGTGTGCCGCCGATCAGCACCAGGCGCGTGCCCTGCGGCGCAGCAACCACCGGTTCACTCCTCTCGGGCAACACCACCATCGAGAAGGCAGGCACCGCGGCGCCATCGATCGTGAAGGCCTGGTCCACGCTGTACAGCGCGCGCTCCGGCGCTTGCGCCGACAGCGTCAGAGACGCACCGGGCTCGAAGGCGAGATCCGCATACAGCGTCGGCGACAGCGTCTTCACCGGCGACACCGCGCCCCACGCCGAGCCGATCAGCAAGCGCACGTCGACGCCCTCCAGCCGCAGCGCCGGCAACGCATTGGCCGGGGTGTGTTCGAAGCTCGGCGGATCTTCTTCATGCTGCGGCGGCAGCGCAGCCCACAGCTGCAGGCCGTGGCTGCGGCGGGTGGTGCCGCGCAGCTCGTCCGGCGTGCGCTCCGAGTGCACGATGCCGCGCCCCGCGGTCATCCAGTTGATGGCGCCGGGCGCTATGCGCTGCACCACGCCGGTGGAGTCACGGTGCAGCATCGCGCCCTCGAACAGATAGGTCACCGTGGCCAGGCCAATGTGCGGGTGGGGCCGCACGTCATGGTTGTCGGTCGGGCCGGCGGTGATCGGGCCGAAATGGTCGAAGAACAGGAACGGGCCGACGGCCTGGCGCAATGCACTCGGCAGCAAGCGCCGCACCGTGAAGCCGCCACCGAGGTCCTTGCTGTGCGGCGAGATGATTTGCAGGTCGGCCATGGCGCAGCTTCCGGGGGTTGCAGAAACGGCAGTGTAGAAGCGCGATCACGCTGGCCCGTAGCCCGGGCACAATGACCCCGCATGGCGATTCAGGAAAGCTGATCGCGCTGCCCGGCCCTCATCGTCACCGCCAAGCTTGAGCCCCCCATGATCGATCTGTACACCGCTGCCACGCCGAACGGCCACAAGGTCTCCATCGCGCTGGAAGAGCTGGCCTTGCCCTACACGGTGCACACGCTCAAGCTCGCCGAAGGCGAGCAGAAACAGCCGTGGTTCCTGGCGATCAACCCGAACGGCCGCATCCCGGCCATCGTCGACCGCGGGAACGGCAGCGACTTCGCGGTGTTCGAGTCCGGCGCTTGCCTCATCTACCTGGCCGAAAAGACCGGCCGATTGATGCCCGCCGATGCCAAGGGCCGCTCGCGCGTGCTGCAGTGGCTGATGTTCCAGATGGGCGGCATCGGCCCGATGATGGGCCAGGCCAATGTGTTCTTCCGCTACTTCCCCGAGAAGATCCAGCCCGCCATCGACCGCTACCAGGGCGAGACCAAGCGCCTGTTCCGCGTGCTCGACGGGCACCTGTCGGACCACGAATTCCTGGCTGGCGATTATTCGATCGCCGACATCGCCAACTGGGCCTGGGTGCGCACGCACCGCTGGTCGGGCGTGGAGCTGGACGACCTGGCGCACCTGAAGCGCTGGCGCGAACAGATCCGCGCGCGGCCTGCCGTTCAGCGCGGCATCATGATTCCGCCTTCGGACGTGGACCTGGCGAGCGACATCAACGGCGACAAGGCGAAGGCGTTTGCGCAAAGCGCGCGCACGATCGTCGAGACCGGGCAGTCGCGGCAGAGCGGGGTTTGAGCAAGTCAAACAGGCTGCCGTTCAACACAAACGCCAGGCCATCTCCATGACGCAAACGCTGCTCATCTTCGCGTTCGTCGCCTTCATCGCCATCGCCACGCCGGGGCCCACGGTGCTGCTGGCGCTGACGAACGGCTCGCGCTTCGGTGCCCGCGCGGCACTGCCGGGCATGGTGGGCGCCGTGCTGTCCGACTTGGTGCTTGTCTCGGCCGCCGCGCTGGGCCTGGGCGCGTTGCTCGCAGCGTCCGAGTTCTGGTTTTCGGTCGTCAAGTGGGTCGGGGTGGCCTACCTTGCTTACCTTGGCATTCGGCTGCTTCGCTCCAAGGGAATGCTTTCAGTGCCCGCCGATTCCGGAACCGCGGGCCGGCCACCGGCCCGCAGCATTTTTGCGCGCAGCTTTCTCGTGGCGGTCACCAACCCGAAGGGCTATCTGTTCGTTTCGGCGTTCCTGCCGCAGTTCGTCGATCCGGCGCAAGCGCAGTTGCCGCAATACCTTGCACTGGCGGTCACGTTTGCCGGCGTCGACTTCGCGGTCATGTTCGTGTACGCCGCGGCCGGCGCGCAAGCCCTTCGAGTCCTTCGCGCCAACGGGCTGCTGTGGCTCGACCGTGTCTGCGGCGGTGCATTGCTGGCACTCGCCGGGTCGCTCGCCCTGTACCGCCGGCAAGCCTGACCGAATGAATCTCAGGGAACCCACGCCGACGCGCAAAAGTGGCGCGGCCCGTTTGGAAAGCACATCATGAAGTTGTATGTCTCCCCACGCGCGCCCAACCCGCGCCGCGTCACGATGTTCATCGCCGAGAAGGGCATCGCCGGCATCGAGACTGTCTCGGTCGAGATCGGCCGCAACCAGCATCGCAGCGCCGAGTACCTGGCCAAAAGCCCGCTGGCCAAGGTGCCCGTGCTGGAGCTCGACGACGGCCGGGTGCTGGGCGAAACACGCGCGATCTGCAGCTGGCTGGAAGGGCGGCAGCCCGAGCCGAACCTGATGGGCGATGGCTACGACGAACGCGCCTTCATCGAGATGGCCGACCGGCGCGTGGAGCTGTACCTGATGGGCGGCATTGCCAACTGCATCCGCCACACCCACCCGGGGCTGGCACCGCTGGAGCAGCCGCAGTTCCCCGACTTCGGCCGCTCACAGGGCGAGAAGATGCGCGTGGTGGCGCGCTGGCTCGACGCCGAACTGGCGGCACACGCATTCATCGCCGGGCCGCGCTTCACCATCGCCGACATCACCGCCTTCTGCGCACTCGAGTTTGCCCGTGGCCTGATGAAGTTCCGCCCGGGCGATGAAGGCATGCCCCACCTGCAAGCCTGGCGCGACGCCATGGCCGAGCGCCCGAGCGCACGGTCCACGGCCTGAGCGGCTGCGCTGGGCCCACCCGGCGGACCCGCGCCCTTTGCTGGACATCACCCCGATCACCCCGGTTCGCACCGGGTTTTTACATTGCACACAATCTAATTGCTCACTACAATTCAACTTATGCCACGCACGCCGCGCTCAAGCTCAAGCCCCGATGCATCGGGCTGGCTGGCGCTGGACCAGCAGCTGTGCTTCGCGGTGTATTCGGCCTCGCTGGCGATGACCAAGCTCTACAAACCCCTGCTCGAACCGTTGGGCCTGACCTACCCGCAGTATCTGGTGATGCTGGTGCTGTGGGAGGGCGACGGCCTCACCGTCTCGCAGCTCGGCGAGCGCCTGTCGCTGGACTCCGGCACGCTGACCCCGCTGCTCAAGCGCCTGCAAACCGCCGGCCTGGTGCAGCGCCTGCGTGACACGGCCGACGAGCGGCGCGTGCTGCTGCAACTCACGGCCGCCGGGCGCAAGCTGAAAGCGCGCGCAGCCCGCGTGCCGCACACCGTGGCCTGCGCCACCGGTTGCGAGATCGACGAGTTGGTGTCACTCGTCACGCGGCTCAAGGCGTTGCGCACGCAGCTCAACCAGTTCACCCAGGTCACCCTCACGGCGGCCTGAGCCGCCCTTCCAACCCGAGCGGCCTGAGTGCCGCCGTATCAACCCCAGGAGTCTTCACATGGCCATCGAAAAAGCCCTCTACACCGCCCACGCCACCTCCACCGGCGGCCGCACCGGCAGCACCCAGTCGTCGGATGGCGCGATCAAGCTCGCGCTCGACACGCCCAAGGAACTCGGCGGCAATGGCGGCGCGGGCACCAACCCCGAACAGCTGTTCGCCGCGGGCTATTCGGCCTGCTTCATCGGCGCGATGAAGGCCGTCGCCGCACGCGAAAAAATCACGCTGAGCCCGGATGTCTCAATCAAGTCCGACGTGAGCATCGGGCCCATGGCGGGCAAGCCGGGTGCGTTCGGCATCGCCGTGACCATGGCCGTCAGCGTGCCCGGCATGGAACGCGCTGCGGCCGAAAAGCTGGTGGCGACGGCGCACGAGGTGTGCCCGTATTCGAACGCGACGCGCGGGAACATCGAGGTGGCGTTGTCGGTGGTCTGATTGTGTTTTGCGCGGCGTCAGATTTGACGCCGCGCCTTGCTTGAAAGGTGGAGGGCGTTCGGGTTTACGGACGCCCTTTCACCATTTGCGCGTGCAAGGCTTTCAAACGCGCGCCAGGAACGCGAGCAAGGCTTCGTTGAAGGCCGCCGGTTGTTGTCTCGGCGCACCGTGCCAAGCGCCCTTGATGGTGATCAACTGCGACGCCGGAATGCATCGATTGGTGTTGTCGGCAAGGATTCGAAAGAAGGGTCGCGTCAGTTCGCCCTTGGTGATCGTGACGGGAATCTTGAGCGTGCCGAGTTGCTCGCAAGTCAGTTGCACCGGGGGCGGCGCACTGAACTGAACTGGAATCGTGCGGGCGTTGTCCAGGTGGACAGCCCGGGCACCGGCGGGCAACTTTTCGAAACTACCGGGCTCAACATTGACGAAGTCGAAGAACAACCGCGTCGCGTCGTTGATGTTTCCGGCCTTGGCGGCATCCCTGACTGCCGCCAGGCCCTTGGTGTCTTCGGCCACCGCCGCACGATCCTCCGCAGAGGTCATCGCGGTTCCGAGCGGCGGCTCGTTCAGAAACAGGGCGCGAACCAGTTCGGGATGTCGGGCGGCAACGATGGCAGCGATCTGGCTGCCATAAGACTGCCCGACCAGCACCACCGGCCCCACTTTTAACTCGCGAATGAAGGCAGCGACATCGGCCACATGGGTGGCCATCGAAAACTGCGCGCCGTTGTCGGGCCAAGTCGCCGTGCCAAAGTAGCGCATCGTGAGCCCGATGAACCGGTGCTTCGCCGCGACCGCCTGGCGTTGCGACTCCCAGACCCGATGGTCCGAAAACGCACCGTGCAGGAAGATGACCGGCGTGCCGGAGCCTTGCTCGACGTAGTGCAAGGTCGTGCCGTCGATCTTCATCGTCTTGTCAGTCGGACCGGATGAAGTCGTGCCTTGCATCGACTGGCAGCCGGCCAGCAGGGGCAACGCAATGCAAAGCATCAGCGTGAAGCGTGAAGCGTGAAGCGTGAAGCGTCTCATGGTGATGTCCTCATTCGTGGTTGAAGTACCAACGCAGTGTGCTCGCGGGCCACCTTGCGATCAAGGGCGCACTCGTGCGCTGTCAATCCAGCGCCGCTGTTGGCAGGGGAACATCCACAACATTGAGGAGACGCGATTGGCGTCGTGAACCGCCAACGTCTGCCCTCCACTGGCTTGAGCGCGCAGACGGTCGCAGCAGCGAGGCTACTTACACACCATACACACGTGTGTATCATCCACACATGAGCAGCGCCGACCTGATTCGGGATCTCAAGAAGGCGGGCTGGCAGTTGGCCCGGGTCAACGGCTCTCACCACGTGTTCACACACCGCCAGCGGCAGGGCATCGTGGTCGTGCCTCACCCGAAGAAGGATTTGGGCACGGGGCTGGTCAGGGCCATACGTCAACAAGCCGGAATTTGAGAGAGGGTTTCAACATGCATTACCCCGTCGCCATCGAACCCGGCACCGATATCGAAGCATTCGGCGTGGTCGTGCCCGACCTGCCCGGTTGTTTCTCCGCCGGTGACACCATGGAAGAAGCCATGGTCCAGGCTGAAGAAGCCATCGCGGCCTGGATCGAAACCGCGCTGGATGCTGGAGAGGACATTCCTCAGCCGTCGAGCGTTGATGCGCTGCGAAAGAAGCACAAGGAATGGAAGGGCTGGGTCTGGGCCGTCGTCAAGGTGGACCCGGCTGTGCTTGACGACACGCTGGAGCGCGTGAACATCAGCCTGCCACGTCGCGTTCTGCATCGGCTGGACGCCTTGGCGCGCGCCACTGGAGAGACCCGCTCGGGGTTCATCGCACGCATGGCGCTGGAGGGGCATCAGTCCAGCACGTGATCAGCCACCGCTACACGCCAAGCCGGAGGCGCCGGCCGCTCAGGCCGCCGCGGCTCACTGCACCGCGCCGCTGACCCAGGCTTTGCGGATGAGGCGCCCACAGCTCACCGAGTCGACGCCGCCGCCGCTGGCCGTTTGCCGCGCCAGCACGCCGTAGTAGGTCTTGCTGGCGTCGATCCAGGGGTAGAAGCCGAATGCCCCGGGGCTGCTGAACGCGCCGTCGCCCAGCACCGGGTCGTCTTCCACCCAGTGGCCCAGCGCGTAGTGCCAGCTCTCCGACGCCGGGATCGGCGTGCTGAGCGCCTGCGCGCAGGTCAGCGGGTTGGTGCACACGGCTTGCGTGCCCAGCAACGCACCCATGCGCAACTGCCCCGCCATCAATTTGCGCAACACACGTGCATAGTCCGCTGCCGTGCTGCTGGCGCCGCCCGCCAGTTGCGGCTGGTTGAAGGTCAGCGCCACATCGTTGCCCAGGCGGGCGCGCAACTCGGTGGCCAGCGTCGCGCTGTCCAGGCCGCCCAGGCCGTTCAGGCTGGCGTGCTTTTGCATGTGCCCACCGTCATAGAAAAACTGGCCGTCATTGGCCGCGGTGTAGTCGCCGTTGTTGCCCAAGGCCACACAGGCGGCCACGGTCTGGCCGGGCAGGCAAAAGCCGAAGCTGGTGTAGCCGCTGCGAAAGTTCAGGAACTTGATGTCGGCGGCGGTCAGTGCGCTGCCGCGCAGTTCTGCGACGTACGAGGCATACAGCCACTTGGTCGCCGAGGCGATCGGCATCACCGTGCTGGCGCTGTAGACCGTGCCGCCGGGGGTGTTCACCGATCCACTCGCCTTGGCGGCATTCACGTCGCCGATTTCCCAGTAGAACGGCCGTGCGGCGGAACATCCGTTGGCCGAGCTTTCGGCCGTGCTGGTCGCGGCCTGCGCACGCTGTGCGTCGGTGAGCCCTGTCCCCGGCGGCGGTGGCGGCAGCGTGCCGTCGCCACCACCGCCGCAGGCGGCCAACAGCGCCAAGACTGCCAACGCCGAGCCCGCGGCGACCCGGTTGGCAAGGATCAGAGATTGAATGGAAGTTCGCTGCATGGTGCTCTCGGCTTATGGCTTCGGGCAAATGCTAGCCAAACCCCTTGTCAGTTGTTTTGCCGCGCGGCAAAGAGGAGTCGCGCTGCGACTTCTTGCCGTGAGCCGGCCAAACCAGCGCGCCTGCCCGGCCAGGCCCGTGCGCTCAGGCGTTGGCGGGCTTGCCCGCGGTTGCCTGCGCGCCCGCGCCCGAGCCGATCACGCCCGCCGCGCGCAGGGCGTCGATCTCGGTGACGCCATAGCCCAGCGATTGCAGCAGCGCGTCGGTGTCTTCGCCGAGCCGGGGCGGGTTGCGCCGCACGGGCAGGCGTGCGCCGCCAAACGTTACCGGCAGCAGCGGCATCGCCGTGCCGCGGCCGTCGGGCAGCGTCACTGGCGCCAGGCCGCCGGTGGCGATGAGGTGCGGGTCGTCGAACAGGTCTTGCGGCCGGGTGATCGGCGCGTAAGGCAGGCCGATTTTCTCGAAGCGCGCCGAAAGTTCGGCGGCGCTGAACACGGCCAGGCGCTCGCGCAGCAGCGGCAGCATCCAGTCGCGCGCATGCACGCGCTCGTTGTTGGTCCGCAGACGCGGGTCGGCCTTCAAGTCGGCGCTGGCGAACTCATCGCAAAACAACGCCCACTGCGTGTCGCTGACAACGGCCAGGAAGACCTGTTCGCCGCCCTTAACCGTGAACACGTCGTACACCGCCCAGGCCGAGATGCGGCTGGGCATCGGCGCGGCGGGCTGGCCCGTCACGGCAAACTGCATCATGTGCTGGGCGACCAGGAACACGTTGTTCTCGAACAGCGCGCTTTGCACTTGCTGGCCGCGGCCGGTTTTCTCACGCTGTGCCAGCGCCGCCATCACGCCGATAGCACCGAACATGCCGCCCATGATGTCGTTGACCGAAGCGCCGGCGCGCAGCGGCCGGCCCTCGGGGCCGGTCATGTAAGCCAGGCCGCCCATCATTTGCACCACTTCGTCGAGGGCCGTGCGGTGCTCATACGGGCCGGGCAGGAAACCCCTGTGCGACACAAGCACCAGGCGCGGGTTGAGCCGCGCCAACGCGGCGCAGCCAAGGCCAAGCTTGTCCATCGTGCCGCTCTTGAAGTTCTCGCTGAACACGTCGGCACCGGCCACGAGCTTGAGCACGATCTCGCGGCCACGCGGATCCTTCACATCAACGGCCAGGCTGCGCTTGTTGCGGTTGAACATTGGAAAGAATCCGGCCCCCGAGCCGATCAGTTTGCGCGTGTTGTCGCCGGCCAGCGGCTCGACCTTGATGACCTCGGCCCCCAGGTCGGCCAGGATCATTCCGCAGGTCGGGCCCATCACCATGTGGGTGAATTCGATCACGCGCAGGCCGGTGTAGGGCAGCGCGGCGGCGGGGTCCGACGTAGCGGCGTCTTGTCTGTCGTCAGACACGCTGCGGCCCCTTTGAAGATCAAGCGGCCGGCAAGGCCGTGCGCCCGATGAAGGGATAGGCCGGGTCGGTGTAACCCGGCGTCGAAGGATGGCCGGGCTTCACCAGCGAATCGACCAAGGCTTCATCGTCGGAGCCAAACGCATAGTCCAGCGCGGGAAAGTAGTCTTGCCATTGCGCCAACGTGCGCGGCCCGGCGATGACGGAGCTGATCATCCGGTTGCCCAGCACCCACGCCGTGGCGAACTGCGCCAGCGTGACGCCCTTGCCTTGTGCATGCGCCTGCAGTTTTTGAGCGATGGCGAGCGACTCGTCGCGAAACTCGGTCTCCATGATTCGCTTGTCGCCACGGCCCGCGCGCGTGCCCGCATCGGGCTGTGCGCCCGGCGCGTACTTGCCTGTCAACACGCCGCGCGCGATCGGGCTGTACGGCGCCACGCCGAGCCCCAAGTGTTCACAGGCCGGCAGGATCTCGACCTCGGGCATGCGGTTGAGCAGGTTGTAGTACGGCTGGCACACCACCGGCCCGGGCATGTTCAACTGGCGCGCGATCGACACCAGCTCAGCAATCCGCCAGCCCCTGAAATTGGAGACGCCCCAATAGCGGGCCTTGCCGGCGCGCATCATGTCGTCCAGCGCGCGCAGCGGTTCTTCGAGGTTCAGGCCGGCGTAGTCGCGGTGCAGGTAGTAGATGTCGACGTGTTCGGTCTGCAGGCGGCGCAGGCTGCATTCCAGTTCGTGCACCATCCAGGCACGCGAGTAGTGCGTCTGGTTGACGCGCTCGGACATCTTGTTGCCGAGCTTGGTGGCAAGCACCCAGTCGTGGCGCTGCGGCTTGATGAGTTCACCGACGATCTGCTCGGACGCGCCGGTGGTGTACACATCGGCCGTGTCGATAAAGTTCACGCCCTGCTCGTGCGCATGGGCGACGATGCGAGCCGCCTCGGCACGCTCGGTCTGGTCGCCGAACATCATCGTGCCCAGGCACAGTGCGGACACTTTCAAATTGCTGCTGCCGAGGTTTCTGTAAAGCATGAGAATCTTTCAATGCGTGAGCCGTGGAACGCAACGGAACTTCCGCGCCAAGCATAGATCACTCCGAACCAGACCTCACACCATGACCCAGCCTCACCAACCGCCCGTGCTTCGGCGCCGACTGCTGACCGCGGCCGCCGCGCTGATCGCCGCGCCGGTGTTCATCCGCGGGGTGCTTGCGCAAGAGTCGCGCCGCCTCACACCGTCACAGACCGAGGGGCCGTTCTACCCCGTGGCGTTGCCGGCCGATTCCGACTTCGATTTGCTCGCGCAGGGCAGCACCCGCTACACCCAAGGCCAGGCCAGCTGGCTCGAGGGCGTGGTCACCGATCGCGTGGGCCGGCCGGTGCGCGATGCGGTGGTCGAGATCTGGCAATGTGACGAGCAAGGCCACTACCACCACCCGGGCGGCGGCGGGCGCGCCGACCCGGCCTTTCAGGGCTTTGGTCGCGCGAGCGTGGGCAGCGACGGCGACTACCGCTTCCGCACCATCCGGCCCGCCAAATACTCCGGGCGCACACCGCACATCCACGTCAAGGTCAAGCTCGGCAAGCGCGAATTGCTGACCACGCAGCTCTACGTGGCCGGTGACCCGGGCAACGAGCGCGACTTCCTGTGGCGCAGCCTGTCGGCGGCCGACCGCGACGCGATCACCGTGCCGTTCCAGGCGGACGCCGACGGCCTGCGCGCACGTTTTCCCATCGTCGTGGCGGCATGAAGCGAAGGGCGAGGGGCCCCGTTTGGGGATCGACCAGCGAAGGGCCGCCGAGCCAGCGACCTCTCGGCGCCCCGAGCGGCATCCGTCGTGCGGAGGTGGCGGCATGAAGCGAAGGGCGAGGGGCCCCGTCAGGGGATCGACCAGCGCAATGCTGCCGAGCCAGCGACCTCTCGACGCCCCGCACGGCTTCTGTCGTGCGGAGGTGGCGGCATGACGATGGCGGCCTGGCGGCGGCTGGTGGTCGCATCGACCGTCACATTGGCTTGGATGATTGCGGTGCTGGCCGCGCCGGTTCACGCCGCGGCGGTCAAGACGCCGCACGTCAGCGCCGAATTGATCGCCCAACGCACAGCCGTCCAGCCGGGCGAGCCCGTACGGATCGGGCTGCGGCTGCAGCACATCCCGCACTGGCACACCTACTGGCGCAACCCCGGCGATTCGGGTTTGCCGACCACGCTGAAATGGACCCTGCCCGCCGGCAGCACGGCAGGCGAAATCGCCTGGCCCGCGCCGCGGCGATTGCCCGTCGGCCCACTGGTCAACTACGGCTACGAGGGCGACTTGCTGCTGCCACTGACCTACACGCCGCCGGCCCGCGCCGAGCCGGGCTCAACACTGAGCCTGCGCGCCAAGGCCGACTGGCTGGTGTGCCGGGAGGTCTGCATTCCTGAAAGCGCGATGCTCGAATTGCAGCTGCCCGTGGTCGATGCGCTGACCACGCCGGGTTCGTCGATCCACGCGCCGCTGTTTGACCGCGGCACGGTGGAACAGGCGGTTCCGTGGCGCGGCGGATCGGCTGCATTGCAACAGGCGGGCAAGGAGTTGCTGCTGACACTGGAATTCGCCGCGCCGCGCTCCGGCACCGGCAAATCGCCGAGCATTCATGTGTTCCCCTATGCCGAGCAGATGCTCGACCCTGCCCGCCACGAGCTGTATGAAACTCCCAAAGGCTACGCGGTGAAACTGGCGCTGATGGAGGGCGCTCAATTGCCACCCGCGCTCACCGGCATTGCGGTCGCTCAAGCCGAATCGACACTGGGCGCGCCGTCGATCTGGGGCGGCCCCAACCGAGCGGCCGAGTTCAATGCCCCGGTGCGCAGCGTCGCTGTCATTCAGTTGCCCGAAGGCGCGCGCATGCTGCCCACCGATCCGAACCGCGGCGCCGCACCCGCCACCGGTTTGCAGGCCGGCAATGCCAGCATCGGCCTGCTGGTCGCGCTGGCGCTGGCGCTGCTGGGCGGCATGTTGCTGAACCTGATGCCCTGCGTGTTCCCGGTGCTGTCGATCAAGCTGTTGAGCCTTGCGCAACAAAGCAATCAGCCGCGCGCGCTGCGTGTTCACGCACTGGCCTACAGCGCCGGCGTGGTGCTCAGTTTCGTGGCGTTGGCGGGCGCCTTGCTCGCGCTGCGCGCGGCCGGCAGCGCGGTCGGCTGGGGCTTTCAACTGCAGGAGCCGGGCGTGGTGTTCGTGCTGGCGCTGTTGTTCTTTGGGCTGGGGCTCAACCTGTTGGGTGCGTTTGAACTCGGCAACCTGCTGCCGCAGCGTCTGGCGCTGTGGCGCTCGCAACGCCCCGGGCTCGATGCATTCGGCGCCGGCATGCTGGCGGTGGTGGCCGCCAGCCCCTGCACCGCTCCGTTCATGGGCGCGGCGCTGGGGTTTGCGTTCGCGCAGTCCGCCACGATGGCGTTGACGGTGTTTGCCGCGCTCGGTTTGGGCATGGCCCTGCCCTATGCGCTGCTCGTGCTGCTGCCGGGCTGGCGTGCACGGCTGCCGCGCCCCGGCGCCTGGATGCTGCACCTGAAGCAGGCGCTGGCCTTCCCGCTGTTTGCCACGGTCGTGTGGCTGGTGTGGGTGCTGGGGCAACAAGCCGGTATCGATGCCGTTGCGCTGTTGCTGCTTGCGCTGGTGGGGGCGAGTTTGCTGCTGTGGCTGATGGGCCTGCCCGCCGCACGCGGCCCGCTGGCCAGGGCATTCGGCGCTGTCGCCCTGGCCAGCCTGGTGGCCTGGACCTGGCCGCGATCGTTGGCGCCGCAAGCACAGGCACAGGCACAGGCGCAGCCGCAAACGCAGACAGCGGCGGCCGGCACTCCGCCCGCCAAGCCGTCAACAGCCCCGCTCACTGCGCCGTGGCTGGCGTATGACGACGTCGTGCTGGCCCGGCTGGTGGCACAAGGCCAGCCGGTGTTCGTCGACTTCACCGCCGCCTGGTGCGTCAGCTGCCAGGTCAACAAGCGCCTGGTGCTGAACCGCGACACGACGCTGCGGGCCTTCGCACAGGCGGACGTGGTGTTGATGCGTGCCGACTGGACGCGGCGCGATGACACCATCACCCAGGCGCTGGCGCGGCTGGGCCGCAACGGCGTGCCGGTGTATGCGCTGTTCGCACCCGGCCGCGAGCCGGTGCTGCTGCCGGAAGTCCTGACCGAACGCATCGTGCGCGATGCGCTTGCCACTTTGCCTGAACCAAGGAGCTGAAATGCGCCGTCGATTTGTCATTTCCGTGCTGGCATCCACTTCGATGCTGGCCCTGGCCGCGCCCGCAACGTCGGCCACCGTCGGCGCAGCCGCGCCCGACTTCCAGTTGAAAGACACCACCGGCAAGACCGTCAGGCTGGCCGACTTCAAAGGCAAGCACGTGGTGCTGGAGTGGACCAACCCGGGTTGCCCATTTGTCGTCAAGCACTACGGCTCACAAAACATGCAAGCGCTGCAGAAGGAGGCCACCGCGAAGAACGTGGTGTGGCTCAGCGTCAGCTCCACCGCCAAAAGCCACTCCGACTATCTGGACCCGGCCGCGCTGACCGCGAAGTACAAGGAATGGGGCAGCGCCCAGACCGCGCTGCTGATGGACGATGCCGGCACCACGGGCAAGGCCTATGCGGCACGCACCACGCCGCACATGGTTGTCATCGCCCCCGATGGAAAATTGGTCTACGCCGGTGGCATTGACGACAAACGATCGGCCGACCCTGCCGACGTGAAGCACGCGAAGAACTACGTGCGCGCGGCGCTGGGCGAGTCGATGGCCGGCAAGCCGGTCAGCACACCGACGGCGGCGCCGTATGGATGCAGCGTGAAGTACGCGGCGGGTTGACAGCGCGCCGGTTGGTTGCACGGTCTGCCTGAACGGCCATGACCTGCCTGTCGAATGAGTGCCTCGGAAGGGGGCCACCGAATCGTCAGAAACCCATCGGCAACGCCGCAATCCCCTTCCCTTGATTCACGCCCATCGTTCGCCCATCGCAGCAGTTTTCGTCGCCACATTCAGCTCCTTTCGGCGCGTGCCTTCAAGCACGAGGCAAACTCATCGAATTCGGGTTGCAGATCGGGGATCGACTTGGTGATCAGCGGCGCGAGCCAGCCCGTGTAGTCCTCGCGCATTGCGAATTCGACGCCACCCGCATCCGTCGGGCGCAACTCGAATATCCGTTCACCCCTGAACAGGCCGAGCGGCATGCCGCCGCGCCAGACCATGCGTTTGGGCGCATCGAACGCCACCACGTTGATCGGGAAGGCGCGGCCGGGCGCTACTTTGGCATGCACCGTGACCTTTTCGCCCAAGGCGATGCGGCCGTCGATGCTTGAGACTGTCGTGTTCCAGCTGGGATAGCCTGGTGCGTCAGTGAGGATGCGCCAGATTGCTTCGGGTGCGGCTTGGATCGTGGTGCTTGAGGCGAACGATTTCATCGGCCCATCGTAACGTACTCGTTACGCCATATCGAGCAAGACTCAACCGACAGCAAGACTCAACCGTGGCTTGCCAGAGCGGCCAGCACCGCCTCCCAAGATCGACCGTAGGCAGGAGCATTGCTTTCAAACGCAACGGGGCCTGCCGCGCCGGGGCTGTGGTGGACGGTCACACGGGTCCCGCCGTCGACGGCCTCGAACGTGACTTCGACCTTGGTGGGATTCTCCTGGCCGGTTCCGGGGTACCAGTCGAGCAGCAAACGACTCGCCGTTTCGAAGTGATGAACCACACCCAATTCCACTTCAGTTCCGTCGTTCGAGCGCTCGAAGAACCGGCCGGCGGGCTCGATGTGGATCGTGCTGTCGGCGTCCTTGGTGTGGCGTCGTCCGGCGGGCCACCACAGGCCGGCGTGTTCGGTGAACAAGTTGAACGCGCGCCTGGGATCGCACGAAAGGACGACGCTCTTGACGATCATCGCTTCACCAACTGCTCCAACTGTGACAAGGCCACATCCCAAAAGCTGTCGATGAACTCTTGCACGGCGCGAAAACCCTGGACTCGAATGGCGTAGATATTCTGCGCGCCGCGCTCACTTGGAACGACCAACCCGGCGTCCTGCAACACGCGCAGGTGCCTTGAGACTGCCGGTCGACTGATCGAGAACCGCTCCGCGAGAGCCCCGACCGGCATGGGCGTGCGGCGCAGTTCAATCAGAATCTCGCGGCGAATCGGATTGCCCAAGGCGTCGAGTGCATTCATGGAACATGCAGGTTACCATAGCTTTGCGCGCGGATTCACAGCAGGCAGCGCCAAAGCGTCTCAGCGGCCCTTCACCGGAGTCAATCATGAAGACCGAGCTTCTCTATCTTTTGCTGACTTCGATCCTCACCGGCGTTCTCTGGATTCCCGTCGTCATCGGGTACGTATCCTCGCGTGGAATTCCGACGCCGTCCGACTACAGAGTGGCGTCGACATCACGGCTGCCCGACTGGGTCAACCGCGCCAACCGGGCTCACCTGAACGCGGTCGAGAGTTTTGCGCCATTCGCAGCAGTGGTCCTGATCGCCAACGCAACGGGCGTGTCCAACGCCGTGACCGAAAGTTGCGCCGTGGTCTACTTCTATGCCCGCGTCGCTCATGCCGTCATTCACATCAGTGGCTTCGGCCTCCTGATGGCTCGAACCGTGTCATTCACGGTGGCCTGGGTTGCGTTCGTTGTTTTCGCGGGGGTGGTGCTGCAACGCGCGATATGAACGCCGGCTTTCAAGCAGAGGCCCTTCAATTCGCAATGGTGATGGGCGCGGATGCTGAAGGGTTGCAGAGTCCAGCCATCAACCAGTAGCCACCGAATTGAGCGCACCCGACGCTGCCGCGTGTGGTCGGCCCGCGGTGCTGGCGAATGACGGGTCTGCCATGCGCTGACCGACCCCTTCGGGTCGACAAGCGTCAGCCACCGCAACACGCGGCGGCGACCAACGCTGTCGTTGGCTCGACCGGCCACGACCATTCCAGATCAGGCCGGCGCGGCGCTTTGCGTAGCGAAGTAAAGGAGGAGCCGGCAGCCGCAGGCTGCCGGCGGGGGACTGAGCCCGGACACAAACAGTCCTGAGGACTGTTTGTGCCTGGCGAAGGCACGGGCCTCTGTGCCCGGGCATTCGCGAAGCAGAGTGCCCCACCGGCCTGATCCCGCGCAATCGGTGCCACAACTTTTCCGCCAACACGCGCTCACGGCGCATCCGCCAGCGCCTGCTGCCGTGGATCACGTGATGCGGTAAACGTCCAGCACCACGCGCGTGGCCTCGCGCTGCCCGCAGGCCAGCGCCAGCACCTTGTTCAGGTGCGCCCATTTCGGCGCGCCGGTCTGAAACTTCATGATGGTGCGAAAGAAGTACGCGTCGCGCGCTACCGCCTCGCCACGCGCCAGGCGCGCCATCACCTCGGCGGGCCCATGGCGCATGCCGTCGCTCTGCACTTCAATCAGCGCGCCGTCGGTGGTGCGGATGACATAGTGCGCGGCAATGTCGAGCACGCCGTCGCTGCGGTTGACCTGCCAGTCCACACCGCCTTCCACCAGCGTGCCGTTGAGTTCCGGGCCACGAACCACGCCGCCGCCCAGCGGCACGTAACGCCGCTCGCCGTACTTGCCCGGGCCGAGCGTCACGAGCGCGCCGACCTCGCAGAGCACCTGGGTCATGGGCACCAGCGCGGGCGGCGTGGGCAATGGGTTCATGCTCGCTGCAACGGAAGTGGCGAAGAACCCGATTCTCGCAGCGACTTCAACCCGTGCGGGTGACGGCGCTCAACTCGGGGCCCGTACCTGCTGCCGCACAGGCTCCGAGGCTCAGGGTCCAGATGCCGAACCCACCGCTGGCGACGGCCGATAGGCGTGTGCGCTCACAGGTTCACCGGCTCTCCGCAGCGTCGTGCGCAGCCTTTGCCGCACGCATCAACGATGGATGCAGGGTTCCCAACTTCGGCGTCTGACCATGAGGGGCCCGCGGCGCGACCTTGAAAAACGGCTCCGTCCACGGTAGTTCGACGATCACCTTGAAGTCGAATTTGGTGTCGAACGCGAGGCCCGCCAGGGCAAATGCGGCTGGGTTGCTGGCCTTCAGGATCGAGAACTCACCGGACTTGAAGCGGTCCACGCGCCGCGACGTGCCGTAGACAACGTGCACGATGACACCGCCTTCTTGGGTTTGCACTGCCGCGGCCAGCGCGGGCCGCGGTTTCGGCCCGGGGTCCGAGCCCGGCAACTCAGGGAACTGGCACCAAACGATGTCACCCGGGGTGGGCGGCTTCCAGGTGCCTGGCATCAGAACAGCGTCTGTGTGTCCAGCCCCTTGCCCTTGGGCGCCCCGGCCTTTGCTGCCTTGCGCACGCTGGCGATCTGGCGAGCCGTCAACGGGCCGTCATCGGGCTCATAAGCTGGCAAGGTTTCCTCAGCCAACTTCGACAGCGCCATATGGACCACCTGGGTTTCGGTGACGTCCAATTCGCTTGCGAGCGCCCTGACTGTGTCCCGCGTGACGCCGAAACGGGTGTCCTTGGTTCGAAACTTCAACAGCAATGAATGTGAAATCGAAGGCATGGTGAACCTCTACGCTATATATTGAGTATATATGTCCGAGCCGCCGGCAGTCCGCTAGGATGCCGCGCAGGGAATTTTTTCGCACGCACGGTGCGCACCACATTCGAGTAAACCGGTTTCCCCCAGTGGTGTGGGCCGGAGGGTGCGGATAAGCTGAAACTCACAACAACCCATCCGCAAGCGCAACTGCTTTCGCCATGCGCGCAGGAGGCCATCCGTGGAAGTCTCGTTCAGCAAGGAAGTGAAGTCTCTGCGCCTGGGCGCCGGCGACACCTTTCACGGTGAAGGCATTCTGGCCATCACCAAGGCGCTGCTGCAATCCGGTGTGGCTTATGTCGGCGGGTACCAGGGCGCGCCGGTGTCGCACCTGGTCGATGTGATGGTGCAGGCCGAGCCGTACATGCGCGAGTTGGGCGTGCACGTGGAAGCGTGCGCGAACGAGGCCTCGGCCGCGGCGATGCTGGGCGCGTCGATCCACTATCCGCTGCGCGGCGCGGTGACATGGAAGTCCATCGTCGGCACCAATGTGGCGGCCGATGCGCTGTCCAATTTGTCGTCACCGGGCGTGAAGGGCGGTGCGCTGATCGTCGTCGGCGAAGACTATGGCGAAGGCGCCAGCGTGATCCAGGAGCGCACGCACGCCTATGCGCTGAAGTCGTCGATGCTGATGCTGGACCCGCGGCCCGAACTCTCAAACATGGTGCGCATGGTGGAAGAGGGCTTCTGCCTGTCGGAGGCCAGCAACATGCCGGCGATGCTGGAGCTGCGCATCCGCGCCTGCCATGTGCGCGGCAGCTTCGTGTGCAAGGACAACGTGGCGCCCGCGCTGTCCACCAAACACCTGATTGCCGAGCCCGCCGCGTTCGACTACGCACGGCTGGCGCATCCGCCGGTGACCTTCGGGCACGAGAAGTTGAAGATCTCGCAGCGCATTCCGGCGGCGCGAAAGTACATCAAAGAACACCAGCTCAACGAGTTGTTCGATGGCAAGCACGGCGATGTGGGGTTGATCGTGCAAGGTGGCCTGTACAACACGCTGGTCCGCGGCCTGCAGCAGCTGGGCCTGGCCGATGCGTTCGGCGGCAGCGACTTGCCCATCCTGGCGCTCAACGTGACCTACCCGCTGGTGCCCGAAGAAATCTCGACCTTCTGCGTGGGCAAGCGCGCGGTGCTGGTGCTCGAAGAAGGCGCGCCCGAATACATCGAGCACGACATCCTGGCCGCGCTGCACCGGCTCGATGTGCAGACGGCGTTGCACGGCAAGGACATGCTGCTGGCGGCGGGCGAATACAGCGTCGTGGTGATCGCGTCGGGGTTGGCGAAATTCGTCGCGCGCTACCTGCCGCAGGTGTCGGTGGCCGAAGCCAACGACTGGCTTGCCGGCAACACAAACCGCCGCGCGGCGGTGGCCAGTCAACTCGGCGGCCCGCTGCCCGCGCGTCCGCCGGGTTTTTGCGTCGGCTGCCCCGAGCGCCCGGTGTTCGCTGCGCTCAAGCTGGCGCAGCAGGACGTGGGCCCCGTGCATATCTCGGCCGACATCGGCTGCCATGCACTCGCCACCTTCGAGCCGTTCTCAAGCGGTCATTCGATCCTGGGCTACGGCATGAGCCTGGCCAGCAGCGCGGGGGTGGCGCCGATGATGAACCGACGTGTGCTGGCCATCATGGGCGACGGCGGTTTCTGGCACAACGGGCTGCTGACGGGCGTGCAGTCGTCGCTGTTCAACGGCGACGACTCGGTGCTGCTGATCATGAAAAACGGCTACACCTCGGCCACCGGCACGCAGGACATCATCTCGACACCCGACGACGAAGTGAAGGCCAGCGCGCCCGACAAGCACCAGAGCCTGGTGCACCGAAACACCACCATCGAATCGACCCTCACCGGCCTGGGCGTCAAGTGGATGCGCACGGTGCACACCTACAAGGTCGCCGAGATGCGCAAGGTGCTGCAAGAGGCCTTCACCACCGAGTTCCCCGGCCTGAAGGTCATCATCGCCGAGGGCGAATGCCAGCTCGAACGGCAGCGCCGCATCAAGCCGTGGATCGCCGGTTTGCTGCAACGCGGCAAGCGTGTGGTGCGCGTGAAATACGGTGTCGATGAAGACGTGTGCACTGGCGACCACGCCTGCATTCGGCTGTCCGGCTGCCCCACGCTGACCTTGAAAGACAACCCCGACCCGCTGAAGGTGGACCCCGTGGCCACCGTCATCGATGGCTGCGTGGGCTGTGGCCTGTGCGGTGAGAACGCTCATGCGGCCACCTTGTGCCCGTCGTTTTACCGCGCCGAGGTGATTCGCAATCCGAGCTGGCATGAGAGGCTGGTGCATTCGGTGCGCGGCTCGGTGTTGCGCTGGTTGCAGCCCGCATGAAGATCAATCCCTCACCCCAACCCTCTCCCGCAAGCGGGAGAGGGAGCATGCTGGCTCCCTCTCCACCGTATTCGGGGGAGAGGGTTGGGGTGAGGGGGCGAACGAGTGTCAAGCCGAGTTCCTTCGCCAGTCAGGACGTTCAATGATGACTTCAACGCAACGCCCGATCAGCGTTCTTGTCTGCGCCCTCGGCGGCGAAGGCGGCGGCGTGCTGGCCGAATGGCTGGTCGAGGTGGCGCTGCACTGCGGCCACGGCGCGCAAAGCACGTCGATTCCCGGCGTGGCGCAACGCACCGGCGCCACCACCTACTACATCGAAGTCTTCCCGGTTCCGGACCGCGAACTGAACGGCCGCAAGCCGGTGTTCAGCCTGAACCCGGTGCCCGGCGCGCTGGACTTGCTGGTGTCTTCGGAACTGCTCGAAACCGTGCGCCAGATCGGCAACGGCATGGCGCACGCGGCGCGCACGCAGGTCATCAGTTCGGTGCACCGCACGCTGACCACGGCCGAGAAAATGCAGCAGGGCGATGGCCGCGCCGCCACGCCGGAGTTGCTGCGGGTGGTGCGCCGGTACAGCCGCGAATCGCAGGTGTTCGACATGGCGGCGATGGCGCAGCAAAACGGCACGGTCATCAGCGCGGTGTTGATGGGTGCGATCGCGGGCTCGGGCGCGTTGCCGTTCGCGCGCGTTGCCTATGAGCATGTCATTCGCCAGGCCGGCCTGGGGGTGGAGGCCAGCCTGCGTGGGTTTGCGCAGGCGTTTGAGCAGGTCCAGGGCGCGCGTGATGCGCAGGCGGCGGTGCAGGTTGCGCTATCGCCTGCGCCTGCGTCTTCTTCTTCGTCTTCCACTGCCGGGGCAAGGGCTGCGATCCCGCCCGCGCATCTGATGCAGGCGTTCCCCACCCCCATGCACGACGTGCTCACGGCCGGCCACGCCCGCGTGCTGGAGTACCAGGACGCCGCCTACGCCGGCCTGTACATCGAACGCCTGCGCCGCGTGCTGGCGGCGGAGCGTGCCGGCGACCCCGACGGAGAACAGCGCTTCGCCACCACCCGCGAGACCGCCCGCTACCTGGCGCTGTGGATGGCCTTCGACGACATCGTGCGCGTGGCCGACCTGAAGTGCCGCGCCAGCCGGCTGCTGCGCGTCCGCGCAGAGGTGAAGGCCGACGAACACGAACTGGTTCACCTGTACGACCACTTCAAACCCGGTGTGCCCGAGTTCGCCGCGCTGCTGCCCGAGCGGTATGCGACTGCGTTGATTCGGTGGGACCGCAAGCGCGGCGTGCAAGGCAAACAGCCCCTCGCGCTGCCGCTGAAGATCGGCACGCACACGGTGTTCGGGTTTGCCGCGCTGCGCCTGTTGTCCAGCCTGAAAGGCATGCGCCGGCGTGGCAGCCGATTTGCCGCCGAGCAGGCCATGATCGAGCGCTGGTTGGTTGGCATAGAACACGGCGCGCGCGCGCACCCGCGGCTCGGGTTCGAGCTCGCCGAATGCGGCCGCTTGATCAAAGGCTACGGCACGACCAACGAACGCGGCAAGGACAACCTGCTGCATGTGCTGGACCACCTGGCCACCACTGCGCCGTTTGAGACACCCGCGCTGCGCGCCGCCGCCATTCGCGCGGCGCGCCTGGCCGCGCTGGCCGACGACGCCGGCAAAGCGTTCGACCAAACCCTGCGCAGCCATGGCGCGCCGAGCCGGCCGGTCAAGGAGCAGCCGATCCGCTGGGTCCGGGCGCGCCCGGCGCGAACCCCGGGAAGTTCATGAGCCAACGCAGCGCTTCTATCCACTATCCTGAGGCGGCCTCATTGCTTCACCGACCCCTGGGGCCCGACCCCAATGCCACATCGGAGACACCCATGAAACTGCGCACCTCGATTCAATGCCTGGCCAGCGTCGCCGCCCTCGCCTTTGGGTTGCCTGTGCTGGCACAAGACAAGCCGGTCGAAATGAAGTTCGGCAACTGGGTGCCGGCCCAACACCCGCTGGCCAAGACCGGCTTCGAGCCCTGGGCCAAGTCGGTGGAGGCCGCGTCAGGTGGCAGCATCAAGGTGGCGCTGTTCCCGGCCCAGCAGTTGGGCAAGGCCAACGACCACTACGACATGGCGCGTGACGGCATTGCCGAGATCACCTACGTGAACCCGGGTTACCAGGCCGGGCGCTTCCCCGTCTTCTCGGCCGGCGAGCTGCCGTTTTTGATGACCAAACCCGGGCCCGGCTCGGCCGCGCTGGACGCCTGGTACCGCAAGTACGCCGCCGCCGAGATGAAGGACGTGAAGTTCTGCTTCGCGCACCTGCACATCGGCACGCTGCACTCCAAGCTGCCCATCACCGAGCCGGGCCAGGTCAAGGGCATGAAGATCCGCTCGGCCAACGGCACGGTGGCGCAAATGATGTCGGCGCTGGGCGCCACCAACGTGCAGGTGTCGGCGCCCGAAGCGCGCGACGCGCTCGAAAAAGGCGTGGCCGACGCGATCACCTTCCCGTGGAACTCCATCATCTCGTTCGGCATCGACAAGGCGGTGACTCACCACGCCGACATGCGCCTGTACGCGGCCGCCTTCGTGTGGGCCATCAACAAACCCTGGTACGAAAAACTCTCGATCGACCAGAAGAAGGTGATCGACAACCACTGCAACAACGAGTGGGCGGCCAAGGTGGGCGAAGACTGGGGCGCGGCCGAAGATGCCGGCCAGGACAAGCTGGCCAAGACGCCAGGGCACACCATCGTCAAGCTCACGCCGGCGCAACTCGACGCCTGGAAGAAGGCGGTCGAGCCGGTCACCGCGCAGTGGATTGCGAGCGCAGACAAAGCCGGCGTTCCCGGCAAGGCGGCGCTCGACGACCTGAAGCGCGAGCTGGCGGCGCGCAAGGCCAGCGACTAGCCACTTGACGACGCCCCGGCGCCTGCCAAGCAGCGTCATTTGTGAAGCGCATTCTCGCCGCCACCGAAACGCTGGCCGCCGTTTTTTTGCTGCTGATCGCACTCGTCACGGCCGGCAACGTGCTGCTGCGCGACTGGTTCGCGATCCAGATCCCCGACTGGTTCGACGGTTCCAAACTCGTCATGTGCATTGCGCTGTTCTGGGGCATGGCGGTCACGACCTACCACGCCGGGCATATTTGCGTCGATGTGCTGTGGGAACACCTGGGCCCCGCCAATCGGCGCCGGCTGGACCTGGTCGCCAGCACGGTGACCTTGGCCTTCCTGGCGCCGATGGCCTGGATGGTGTGGGCCAAGGTGTTGACCACCGGCACCCAAACCACCATGGACCTGCGCCTGCCGCTGGTCTGGTTCTACGCTGTTGCGGCCTGCGGTGCGTTGGCCGCGGCCCTGCTGGGAGCGCGCCGCCTGTGGGAGCTGTGGCACGGCCACGACCCGCGCGACGAGATGCTGAAAGTGTCGGAAGCAAGCCATGGACCGTGACCTTGTCGCGCTGCTCGGCTTTGTGCTGATGTTCGTGCTGATGGGCTTGCGGGTGCCGATCGGCATCTCGATGGGCATCGTCGGCGTGGGTGGGTTCGGGCTGCTGTCCGGGCCGACGCCCGCGCTGAACCTGCTGGGCAACGTGCCGCTGTCGGTGCTGACGGACTACAACCTGTCGGTCATCCCGATGTTCATTTTGATGGGCGCGTTTGCGTCGCACTCGGGCATGAGCCGCGAGCTGTTCAGCGCCGGCCGCGCCTGGCTCGGCCACCGCCGCGGTGGGCTGGCGTATGCGTCGATCGCCGCGTGCGCCGGCTTCGCAGCGATCAACGGATCGTCGGTCGCCACCGCCGCAACGATGACACAGGTGGCGCTGCCCGAGATGCGCAAGGCCGGCTACGACCCCGGCTTTTCCGCCGGGCTGATTGCGGCCGGCGGCACGCTGGGCATCATGATCCCGCCGTCGGTGATTTTCGTGCTGTACGGCATCATGACCGAGACCGACATCAGCAAGCTGTTCGCCGCCGGTGTGGTGCCGGGCCTGATGGCGGTGCTGTTCTACTTTTTGACTGTGCAGTTGATGGGCTGGCGCCACCCAAAAAGCATGCCGCTGGGCGAGCCGCACAGCTGGTCCGAGCGCTGGTCGAGCCTGCGCGACCTGTGGGCCGTGATGGTGCTGTTCGTGTTCGTGCTGGGCGGCATTTACGGCGGCTGGTTCACCGTGCAAGAGGCGGCCGGCATCGGCGCCACCGGCACCTTGGCCATCGGCCTGCTGCGCGGGCGCCTGCGCTGGCCGCAAATTCGCGCCGCGCTGATCGACGCGCTGCGCGTGTCCTCGGCCATCATGTTGATCGTCGTCGGCGCCTACTTGTTCGGCTACTTCCTGACCATCACGCAGTTCACCCAAAAGGCGGTCGGCTTTTTGACCCACCTGCCGATCGGCGCCTACGGCGTGTTGGCGCTCATCATGGTCGGCTACCTGATTCTGGGTGCCGTGATGGACGAGCTGGCAATGATCCTGCTGACCGTGCCCATCGTCTTCCCCGCGATGATGCAGCTCGGCTTCGACCCGGTGTGGTTTGGCGTCATCATCGTGATGGCGGTGACCTTTGGCATGATCTGCCCGCCGGTGGGCATGAACGTGTTCGTCATCAACTCGATCGCGCGCGACATTCCATTGGGGCGCATCTACCGAGGCACGATGCCGTTCATCGCGGTCGATGTGGTTCGGCTCGTGCTGTTGTGCGCGTTCCCGGTGATTTCGCTGTGGCTGCCGGGGTTGATCGTGCGGTAGCGGTTTTCGCAGAACCGCAGCCGCCGCCAGTGTTGGACTTGGTTCACTCTGGTTAGTCCACTTCGCAGGCACGCCATGTCCACCATTGTCAACATCCACGAAGCCAAGACCCACCTTTCGCGGCTGGTGGACCAGGCCGCCAAGGGCCAGGAATTCATCATCGCCAAGGCCGGCAAGCCGATGGTGCGGGTGGTAGCGATCCACCCGGTCGATGGCCGCCGCGCCCTGGGTGGGCTGGCGGGCAAGCACACGGTGCCCGACGACATCAAGGCGGGCTTTTCCGAGGCCGTCGACGCCTTATTCCAAGGCAAGCCCTGACAATACTGGCCTGAAGGAAAACGCCCCCCGACAAGAATCGCACCATCGCAGCGCCTCCGGTGCCGTGCAAGCACGGCGCACTCCGGGCGGCGGCTCTACATCCCCCAGCGCAACGCCGCCGTGTGCACCGGCGCGTCCCACAGCGCCAGCGCCGCACTGTCCACCGCGGTCACTGTCACCGAACAACCCGCCATCTCCAGCGACGTGACGTACGACCCGGTCAGGTGCCGCACCGCCTTGACCCCGCTTCCCGCCAGCACCTTCTGCACTGCGTCGACCATCACGTACAACTCCATCAGCGGCGTGCCGCCAAAGCCGTTGACGAGCAGGATCACCGCTTGCCCGCGCTGGAGTGACAGGTCTTTCAGCACGGCGCCGGTCAACTCGGCGGCGATGTCGTCCGCACTGGCTAGTCTGACGCGGCGCCGGCCTGGCTCGCCGTGAATGCCGACGCCCATTTCCATCTCGTCGGCGCCGATCTGGAAGGTGGGTTTGCCGGCGGCCGGCACGGTGCACGAGGTCAGCGCCACGCCCATCGACGCGGTGGCCTTGTTGACGGCGTCGCCAAGGGCTTTCAGCGCGTCCAGGTTGTCGCCGCGTTCGGCGGCGGCGCCGATCATCTTCTCGACGATCAAGGTGCCGGCCACGCCGCGGCGGCCGGTGGTGTAGGTGGAGTTTTCCACTGCCACGTCGTCGTTGACGATCACCGTGCTGTTGCCCTTGTCCAGCATTTCGGCGGCCATCTGGAAGTTCATCATGTCGCCGGAATAGTTCTTCACGATGAACAGCACACCGGCGCCGGTGTCCACGCTTTCAGCCGCGGCCAGCATCTGGTCGGGCGTGGGCGAGGTGAAAATCTGCCCCGGGCAGGCCGCGTCCAGCATGCCGTGGCCGACGAAGCCAGCGTGCAGTGGCTCATGGCCTGAGCCACCCCCGGAGATCAGCGCCACCTTGCCGGGTTTGAGCGTGCGGCGGCGAACGAACTGGTGGTCGGCACCCAAGGTCACGACATCGGCGTGTGCTGCTGCAAAACCGTCCAGCGACTGGGCCAGCACGGTGTCGACATGGTTGATGAGCTTTTTCATGGTGGGCACCTTCAGGCGGGGGGCGGTTGTGTTGTGTCTTGCGGAGCGAGCAGGCTGTCACAGATCGCGCCGATGATCAAGGCCATCGAACGCGAACCCGGGTCCACATGGCCGAGCGCGCGGTCGCCCAGGAACGAGGCGCGGCCTTTGATGGCGTCCATGGTCGCGGTGGCATCGGCGCTGTCGAAGGCACATTGGCGCGCGCGGGCGATGAGCTCGGCGCCGCCCTGCCCTTCACCGGCTTGCAACAGCAGGCGCTGCACCGGGTCCAGCACGTCGAGCAGCGTCTTCTGGCCGACCTGGGCCTTGCCCAGGCGCGTGAGCGCGGCCATGCCGGCGGCCACGGCGCGCCCCATGTCGGCCGGGCCCGGCTGCGCCGGCAGCTCTTTGCCCAAGGTGACCATCAGGGTGCCGAACACCGGCCCGGACGAACCGCCGATGGTGGACATGCAGGTCATGCCCATGGTCTTCAACGCTTCGTTGAGCGACTGCGTGGCCAGCAGCTCCAGCTTGGCCTGGATGGCCAGCGCGCCGCGGCGCATGTTCAGGCCGTGGTCGCCGTCGCCGATGGCCGAGTCGAGCGCGGTGAGCTCGTCCACATGGTCGATCAGGGTTTGCGTGGCGTTGCGGATGAGGGTGGTGTTCATCGTGGGTGGCTCTCGAAATGGGGCGCGAGGATTGGCACAAGAGTGGGCACGAGAGGGGGCATAAGAGCGGGCGCGAGAACGGCGCGCGTCAGGCGGGAATGCGCTGGCCGGCGGCGTCGAACCACATCGGCTGCAGCAGTTCGACGCGCACCGCATCGTCGTGTTCGAAGTGGCTGCCGGCGGGAGCGGCGCTGATGAGTTCGGTGCCGTTGTGTTCCAGCCCCACGTGCACCAGGTGCTGGTCGCTCAAGCGTTCGATGCGCTTGACGCGGGCGTTGGCATGGCCCGCCACCGCGGCGGCGCCGGTGGCCATGCCCGCAGCGCCCGCATGCAGCCGCAGGTGCTCGGCCCGCACGCCCACGGTCACGGTTTTTTCGGGCGCAGCCAGGCCGGGCAAGTCACTGCGTGGCAGCAGGTTGATGCGCGGCGAGCCCAGCCGCGCCGCCACGTGGCTGCTGACCGGGCACTCATAAATCTGCTGCGGCGTGCCTACTTGCACCAGTTGGCCCTGCTGCAGCACACCGATGCGGGTGGCCAAGGTCATCGCTTCGATCTGGTCGTGCGTCACGTACAGCATGGTGGCACCGAGGTCCTGCTGGATGCGCTTGAGTTCCAGCCGCAGGTCGTTGCGCAGCTTGGCGTCCAGCGACGACAGCGGTTCGTCCATCAGGTACACAGCCGGCTCACGCACCAGCGCGCGGCCTATCGCCACACGCTGCATCTGGCCGCCTGAAAGTTTGGTGGCCGGGTTCTGCAGCTTGTCTTCGATGCGAAGCATGCGCGCCACCTCGGTCACCTTGCGGTGCACCTCATCTTCGGCAATGCGGCGCATCGGCGAGCGCAGCGGAAAGGCCAGGTTGTCGTACACGCTCAGGTGCGGGTACAGCGAATACTGCTGGAACACGAAGGTCACGTCGCGCAGCGCGGGGGCCAGCGTGGTGACGTCGTGGCCGCCGATGTGCACGCTG
>JANNDW010000095.1:0-10642 GCA_031378125.1 Methylibium sp.
CAGCGGGTAGAAGATGCGATCGCGAATGGACTCGGGCACACCTGGGCCGTTGTCCTGGACATGCAATTCCAATGCCAGACGATAGCGCAGCTTGCCCAGGGTGACCTGCCTGGCGATCCGGGTGCGCAGCGTGATGCTCGCGTCAGCCAGCGCGATCCGCTCGGCCAGTGCCTGGGCCGCGTTCTGGGTGATGTTGAGCACGGCCTGGATGAGCTGCTCGCGGTCGCCGCGAAACTCGGGGATCGAGGTGTCGTAGTCGCGCTGCAGGCGAAGCCCGCGCGGGAACTCGGCCAGCACCAGCGCACGCACGCGTTCACACACCTCGTGAATGTTCACGTCGCCCACCACATGCGGCAGGCGGTGCGGCGCCAGCAGCCTGTCCACCAGGGCCTGCAGCCGGTCGGCCTCTTTGATGATGACCTGGGTGTATTCGGTGAGCGGCTTGGACTCGAGCTCCATCTCCAGCAACTGGGCCGAGCCGCGGATGCCACCCAACGGGTTCTTGATCTCGTGCGCGAGGTTGCGGATCAATTCCTTGTTGGCCTGAACCTGGCCGAGCGCGCGCTCTTCGCGGTCCTGGCGCGACTGCTGTTCGATCTCCACCAGTTCCACCACCACCAGGCCCGAGCCTTCCATCTGGTTCACGATCACGTGGACATGAACCGGAAGCAACGGGTCACCGCCGGCCGAGCCCGGCTTGCGCAGCGCCGCTTCGAGGCGGCTGGTGGCGAACTGGTTGGCCGCCACGGCAGCGACGGTGGTGCGCAGCTTCTGGGCGTCGATGAACCATTCGAAGACCGAGCCGCGCAGCACGCTTCGGCGCGACAGGCCGAGCACGCTCTCGAACGACGCATTGGCGAACACGCATTCGCCGTCCGGTGTGATCACCGCGACCATCGTGGCCAGGTGATCGAAGGCCGCAAAAGATGCCAGCGCTTCTGCGCGCAAAGGGGGAGCAGTACCGGCGCGCGGCGGCCTGGCGCTCACTGTGGCAGCTTGGCGAGTTCGCGCCTGAGCGCAGCGATGTCACTCTCCTTGCGTGCGATGCTGGCCTTCATTTCGGCGACGCGCTCCTGGTATTTTTGGTAGTTTCGCTCGTCGCCACGCCGTTCGGGCTCGCCGTTGTTGTAGTCCTTCTGCAGCATAGCCAGGCGCTCCGTCTCCGTCCTCAATTCGGTATCGAGAATGCGGCGCGCGTCGCTGTCACGGGAGCGCTGCTCGTTGGGGTCGACCCTGGACTCGGCAGGGCGGGATCCGGCCGCCGCGGTGCTGGCAGCCGCACGCGGCCGGATGCCCTGAACCACGGTTACCGGTGCGCCTTCGAGGGTGCGACAGGCTTTGTCCTTGGCTTCCTGGGCGGTGATGGCATCGGTGTAGATGTTGCCAGGGCAGCGATAGACCACGGTGCCACCGGCCGCCTGGGCATGCGCCAGACCGGCACCGCCCAACGCAACGCAAAGCAACCACCCACCCGCTCTTGGAAAACCCATGCCAATGACCCCCAGCCCGTCCAACGCGGGAGTGTGCATCACCGCCGACCTCCGCACGCGGATTGTCTTGCGCGTCCGCCAACTCTGACGCAGTCCCGGCCAGCCGACCCGACCCCTTGGATGACGCCGATGAAAAAAAATGGGGACGGCAAGCGCCGTCCCCATTTCCGCGCCGGAGCGCGCCGGATTTACAGGGCGTAGTACATGTCGAACTCGATCGGGTGCGTGGTCATGCGAAAGCGCGTGACCTCCTGCATCTTCAGCTCGATGTAGGCATCGAGGTAGCTTTCGGTGAAGACACCGCCCTTGGTCAGGAAGGCACGGTCCTTGTCCAGGTAGTCCAGTGCCTGGTCCAGGCTGTGGCACACGGTCGGGATCTTCGCGTCTTCTTCCGGCGGCAGGTGGTAGAGGTCCTTGGTGGCGGCCTCGCCAGGGTGGATCTTGTTCTCCACGCCGTCCAGGCCCGCCATCAGCAGGGCCGTGAAGGCCAGGTAGGGGTTGGCCGTGGGGTCCGGGAAGCGCGCTTCGATGCGCCGTCCTTTGGGGCTGGCCACGTACGGAATGCGAATCGACGCCGAACGGTTCTTGGCCGAATACGCCAGCTTCACTGGCGCCTCGAAGCCCGGCACCAAACGCTTGTAGCTGTTGGTGCCCGGGTTGGTGATCGCGTTCAGCGCGCGTGCATGCTTGATGATGCCGCCGATGTAGAACAGCGCGAATTCAGACAGTCCCGCGTAGCCGTCGCCGGCGAACAGGTTCTTGCCGTCCTTCCACACCGACTGGTGCACGTGCATGCCCGAGCCGTTGTCGCCGACGATGGGCTTGGGCATGAAGGTGGCGGTCTTGCCGTAGGCGTGGGCCACGTTCTGGATCACGTACTTCTGCAACTGCAGCCAGTCGGCACGCTGCACCAGCGTGCTGAACTTGGTGCCCAGTTCCATCTGGCCGGCCGTGCCGACCTCATGGTGATGAACTTCGACCGGGATGCCCAGCGATTCGAGGATCAGGCACATCTCCGAGCGCATGTCCTGGAAGCTGTCGACCGGCGGCACCGGAAAGTAGCCTCCCTTGACGCCCGGGCGGTAGCCGGAGTTGCCGTGCTCGTAGACCTTGCTGCTGCTCCAGGCGGCTTCTTCAGACTCGATCTTGACGAAGCAGCCTGCCATATCGGCGCCCCAGCGCACGCTGTCGAAAACGAAGAACTCGGGCTCTGGCCCGAAAAACGCGGCATCGCCCAGGCCCGACGCCTTCAGGTAAGCCTCGGCACGCCTGGCCAGCGAGCGCGGGTCGCGCTCGTAGGCCTTGCCGTCGGTCGGGTCGATCACGTCGCAGGTCAGCAGCAGCGTGGGCTCTTCGAAAAACGGGTCGACGTTTGCCGTGTTGGGGTCCGGCATCAACAGCATGTCGGAGGCTTCGATGCCTTTCCAGCCGGCGATCGAGGAGCCGTCGAAGGCGTGGCCCGCCGTGAACTTGTCTTCATCAAATGCGGAAACGGGCACGGAAACGTGCTGTTCTTTGCCGCGGGTGTCGGTGAAACGAAAATCGACGAACTTGATCTCGTTCTCTTTCACCATCTTCATCACGTCGGCGACGGTCTTGGCCATCAGGTTCTCCTAGCGGGACGCTTTTTGGGGTTTGGGGGGAAGCTCGACATCCGGCCTTCGCGCGATGAGCGGTGGGCCAGAAATGCGCACAGGAATGTAGCAGAAAGCGTGCCACGAACTGACCGGAGGACCGAGGCAACGGCCCGTGTTCGCTCGACCCGACACGCCTCTCGACAGATGCCGTGCATTCCGCTGTGAATTGCGGAGAATGCACCACGCAAGTGCGTTCATGTGCACCGCGTACGTGCGTCGATTTGCGCGTTACCGCACCAACTCCGGGCCAAGCCGGCTGCCGTGCTGCTTCAAGCCGACGACCATGTCCGCATACGCCGCGTCAAGGGAACCCGCGTCTCCCTTGACACCCAGTTCGATGTGCGGGCCCCACTCAGGATGGTCAACGCTGGGAAGGCTGAACACTTTGATGCCGCGGTACTTGGTCTCGATGGATTCCATCAACGGGGTGAGCGCGGCCTCCATCGCACCGAACACGATGATCGACTTTTCCAACCGCGCCTGGCTCCGATGCAGATCCGCAAAGCGCTGGTCCAGCACCCATTCGATCATCGGCCAGGCCATCACCGGGAAGCCAGGGACGAAGAACACGGTTCCAATCGAGAAGCCGGCGATTTTGTTGTACGGATTGGGAATGATCTCAGCGCCCTGCGGGAACATTCCCATGTTGAGCCGGTGCAGATTGTCGTGACGGTCCGGTTCAAACGGCAGACCTTTTTCCTTGGCCACGTCGCGCATGCGTTCAACAATGAAACCACGCGCTTGTGGGTGCAACAGCAGCGGCAGCTTCAGCGCAGCGGCGGCGCATTGGCGCGTGTGGTCGTCGGGTGTAGCGCCAATGCCTCCACAGGAAAAAACCACGTCACCGCTGTCGAAGGCATGTTTTAGTTCGGCGCTGATGCGCCGCGGGTCGTCGCCCACATAGCGCGCCCAGCTCAGGTTCAGGCCGCGCCGGCCCAGCAACTCGATGACCTTGGGCAGGTGCTTGTCTTCACGCTTGCCGGACAGGATTTCGTCGCCAATGATGATCAGGCCGAAGTTCATGGGGGCGGCAGCGCCTGTTGCGGCTGTGGGCTGGGTGGCACCTCCGTCAACACCGGCAGCGTGCGCGTCATAGCCGGTTCGGCTGGCGGCGCCTGCGCCGCGCGCAGTATCTGCAACGCCGCCAACGTGTAGTGGGCAAACCAGAGGGCCGAAAACGCAAACACCAGCGTGTAGATCCAGACGGCAGCGACGATCAGCAGCGGCGCGAAAATCAGCATCGTCGCGCTGATGGCCCACAGCAGCGAAGGCGCTGCGCCCAGGTAGCCGGCAATCACCCCCATCGCCAGCAGCGGCCAACGGTGGGTGCGCATGATCTGCTTGCGTTCGTCCGCGCTGGCGTGTTCTGCCAGCACATCGAAGCTCAACACCCGGTAGGTGAGCCAGCCCCAAATGAACGGCGGCAAGATCAGCACCAGCGGCGGCACGAACCAAAACGGAATGCTGACCACCAGCGCCACCAGCGCCAACACCGTGAACGTGAGCGACCAGAATGCGCTTTGCACAAAGCCCGCGCCCTGGCGCCGTTCCAGCTGGGAAAAACGGCGCACCGCCACCAGGTTGACGATGGCCGGCGTCATCAACATGGCCACCAGCAGCAGCGACACCACGACGATGACGGGAATCGACAAGGCCACGACGATCAACGGCGCCAACACGCTTTTGAAAGCGCCGCCTCCAATCGAGTCGAGCCACTGCAAGACCGTGGCCAGCACAGACCAGCCTTCCAGCGTGGCGCGCACCTCAACCAAGGCCGGCTCCCAGAAAAAGTAGCCCAGCCCCCCCGCCAGGCCGCCGGTGATGAGCAGCGGCAGGACGGACAGCGCAATCACCTGGGGATGCAGGCAGTACGCCGCCGCACGCCAGAAAGCATCAAGCAGCAGTTTCATCGGCGCGAGGATATCCGAGCCCGCCTCGCTGACCTGCCCCTTGCGGTCACTCGTCGTCCCCGCCCAGCACACCGCCCAGCAAACCGCCCGCGCCAAACCCGCCGAGCAACGAACCTTCTTCGCGCGACCCGCCCCGTTGCGGGGCCGCGGCGAACACCCTCGACGCGAGGCGCGAAAACGGCAGGCTTTGCAGCCACACCGTGCCTGGGCCGGTGACCTTGGCGAAGAACAGCCCCTCACCGCCGAACAGCGCGGTCTTGATCTTGCCGACGTACTGGATTTCGAAGCTGACGTTGGGCGTGAGCGCCACCAGGCACCCGGTGTCTACCATCAACACCTGGCCCGCTCGCAGTTCGCGCTTGAGCACCGTGCCGCCGGCATGCACGAACGCCATGCCGCTGCCTTCCAGTTTTTGCATGATGAAGCCTTCACCACCGAAGAAGCCGACCGACATCTTCTGCTGAAAGTGGATGCCCAGCGATACGCCCCGTGCGGCGCACAGGAACGCGTCCTTTTGGCCGATCAGCGTGCCGCCGAACTGGCGCAGGTCCATCGGCAAAATCTTGCCCGGGTAAGGGGCGGCAAACGCAACCCGCAGCTTGGCCGGTCCCTGGTTGGTGTAGACCGTGGTGAACAAAGATTCGCCCGTCACCAGCCGCTTGCCGGCACCGAGCAGCTTGCCGAACAAGCCACCTTGCTGCGCCGAACCGTCGCCAAAAACCGTGTCCATCTGGATGCCGGCGTCCATGAACATCATGCTGCCCGCCTCACCCACCGCCGCCTCGCCCGGATCGAGCTCGATCTCGACGAACTGCATTTCGGCGCCCTTGATCTCGTAGTCCACCACATCCATTGCGCTGACTCCTTGGTTGAAACCGCAGCCGATGGTAGCGGCTCCATCGGGCACGGCCGCCACTGGCATGACGCCTCCGCGGCAAGCCGCCAACGACGCGAGCGTGAACACCGCACGCACTTTTTTTGCCGATCCCCCTCCGATGGGGGAAGCGCTGGGCCAGGGGTCGAAATCACAATGGCGCAGTTCCTTCCGACCGACATGTCACTGCACCTGCCCACCCTGCTGTACACCTGCATCGCCGCGCTGGTGCTGTCGGCCGGCCTGATGACGCTGTTTGGCTCCAAGCTCAGGACCTATCGTGGCTTCTGGCACTGGACCGCCGCCCAGTGGCTGCTCGCCCTGGGCTTGCTGCTCCAGACCCAGCAGCACCGCCAAGCCTGGCTGCTGCCGGTGTCCACGCTGCTGTTGCTGCAAGGGCCCATCACGGTGCTGGTTGGCTTGCGGCGCTTCTATTCGCGCCATGGACTTGACGTTCCGGTGATCGCGGACGCCCTCGCGCTGGGTTTGGCTTGCATGGTGTGGTTGGCCGTCTGGGTCGGGTTTGACCGCGACGGCCATGGGGTCGTCGCGTTCTCGGCCGGCACGCTCACGCTGCATTTCTACGCCGCCGCGCTGATCAGCCGTTTGCGTGAATTCAGAAGCAGCGTGGCGCTGCAAACCTTGGCGATCATCGAGGTGATGGTCGCCAGCCTGCAAGGGCTGCGGCTGGCGTATGCGGTCACGGCCGGTGGGGGTTCCGGGGCCTCCGAAGACTTGCTGCTGACGGCCAGCCTGCTGGCGGTGATCCCCGGCCTGGTGATGGTCTACCTGGGCCCCTTGATGAGCTGGGAGCGCACCGAGCAGGCGCTGCGGGCCAAGCACCGCAAGCTGCGCTTTTTGGCCGACATGGACATGCTGACGCGGGTGCCCAACCGGCGCCGCTTCCACGAACTGGCGGCGGCCTCCGTCGCGGCCGGCCGCCCCGGCGCCGCGGTGGTGATGATGCTGGACATCGACCACTTCAAGCACATCAACGACCTGCACGGCCACGCCAGCGGCGACGAAACGCTGCGCCAGGTGGCCCATTGCGTGCGCAAGACCTTGCGCGAGCAAGACGTGGCCGGCCGGCTGGGCGGCGACGAGTTTTCGCTGGTCTTGCCCGACACCGATGCGAACGACGCCATCCCCCTGGCCGGGCGGATCGTCGCGCTGCTGGGGGAGCGCCAATCGGAGTCGGGCCAGACGCAGGTTTCCTTGAGTTTCGGGATCGTCCAGATGAGTGCCAGCGAAACCCTGGACGAAGCCTTGCGCCGTGCCGACCAGGCGCTGTATGAAGCCAAGCGCCAGGGCCGCAGCCGCGCCGTGGTGGCCACTGGCGCCGAAGAACAACCCGTCTTCAGCGAAAGCCGGCCGCTGGGCTTGAGCGCACTGTCGGCCAGCCACTGGCCGGCCGCGCAAAGCCTCAGCGCCTGAAGCGGCGCATCGTTCGAGCCGCGCCGATCACGGCCGCCGCAAGTGCCAGGCGCGCGGCCGGGTGAAGGTCTGGATGCCGTAGGTCGACAGCGTCAAGCCCACCCCCGAATCCCCATGGCCCGACCACGGAAGCCGCGGGCTCACGCGATCGCAGCAGTTCCAGTACACGCTGCCGGCGTTGACCCGCGCCAGGATGGCGACGGCGCGCTTCTCGTCCGATGAAAACACGCCTGCCGTCAACCCATAACGGGTGTCGTTCATCAAGGCCAGCGCTTCATCGTCGCCGCCGACTTTTTGAATGCCGATGATCGGCCCGAAGCTCTCTTCGCGCATCAGGTCCATGGCGTGGTTCACCTCGGTGAAGACGGTGGGCTCGAACCAGTTGCCCCGCTGGGCGATGCGCTTGCCACCCAGCCTGAGCGTGGCGCCGCGCGCCTGGGCGTCGGCCACCTGGGCCGCCAGCACCTCGAGTTGCGGTGCGCGGGTGATCGGCCCGACGTAGGTGTCGTCGCTCATCGGGTCGCCGATCTTGAAGCCGCGCACCGCCTGCAAAAAGGCATCAACAAACGCATCGTGAATGCGCTCGTGCACATAGATGCGCTCGACCGAGCAGCAACTCTGCCCGGTGTTGTACATCGCACCATCGGCCAGCGATTCGGCGGCGGCCCGCACGGCTGCGTCATCGCAAACATAGCTCGGGTCCTTGCCACCCAGTTCGAGCTGCAGCTTGACCAGGCGCGGCCCCATGGTCGCGGCAATCTTGCCGCCCGTGACCGCGGAGCCGGTGAAGAACAACGCATCGATGTCCTGCGCCAGCAGCGCCGCACCGACGTGGCCGGTGCCCACCACGGTCGTGAACACCGAATCGGGCACACCGGCGTCGTGCAACAGGCGAGCAATGTGCAGGCCCGTCAGCGTGGCGTATTCCGATGGTTTGTAGAGCACCGCGTTGCCGGTCAGCAACGCCGGCAGGAACACGTTGCCACCGACGAAATACGGGTAGTTCCAGGCCGAGATGTTGGCCACCAGGCCCAGCGGGTCATGAGCGATGCGCTCGGTCATGCCGCCTTGGCTGTAGACCGTTTGTTCGGCCGTACTGGGCTCGACCTGGTCGAGGAAGAAGTCGATGCGCGCCAGCAGGCCATTCAGCTCATTGCGCGATTGCGTGATGGGCTTGCCGACCTCGGAGGTGAGCGTGGTGGCCAGGATTTCCAGTTGCGCCACCAGCAGCGCTCGAAAGCGCGTGATGCACGCCTTCCGTTCGGCCAGCGTTGTCGCCGCCCAGGCCGGTTGTCCGGCGCGCGCAGCCTGGGCTTTGGCGGCAACGCTGTGAACATCGTCGGCAGCCAACTCGGCCAGCATCAAGCCGGTGGCGGGGTTGCGGATCTGGAGCATTTTTTTCATTGCAGAGCCTTCAGGAACAGCCTTTCGAAATCGGCCGGCGCACACGGGCGCGGGTTGGTCTGGTGGCAGATGTCGGCGCTGGCCACGTCAACAAGGCGCGGCAACTGTTCCTGCTTCACCCCCGCCACCGCCAAGTTGGGCGCGATGCCGATCTGGTTTTTCAGCGCCTTGAGCCACGGCACGAACGCAGCAGCGCCTCCGGCCACACCGGCCGCATGCGCCAGTTCGGCGAACTTGGCCGGCGCCGCCTCCAGGTTCCAGGCCAGCACGGTATCGATCATCAGCGCGTTGGCCAGGCCGTGGTGCATGTCGCACACGGTGCCAAGCGCGTGGGCGCAGGAGTGCACCGCACCCAGGTCTTTCTGGAAGGCGATCGCCCCCATCATCGAGCTCATCATCATGTCGGCGCGTGCCTGCAAATTGGCCGGCTCGCGCACGGCGGTTGCCAGCGCGCGCGCGGCGATGCGCGTGCCCTCCAGCGCGATGCCGTCGCACAGCGGATGGAAGGCCGGCGACAAGTAGCTTTCAATGTTGTGCGTCAGCGCATCCATGCCGGTGGCGGCGGTCACTGCCGCGGGCAGACCCAGCGTGAGTTCGGGGTCGGCGAAGACCGCCTTGGCCAGGATCAGGGCTGAGAAGATCACCCGCTTGATGTGCGTGGCTTCTTCACTGATCACACTGCTGCGCCCGACTTCGCTGCCGGTGCCCGCGGTGGTGGGCAGCGCAATGAAATGGGGTAATGGGTTCGTGATGGGCCGTACGCTCGGGTGGTCCCACACGTACTCCATCACATCGCCGGGGTGGGTGGCGAGCAGGCCCACGACCTTGGCCACGTCCAGCGCGGCGCCGCCGCCCACGCCCACCACGCAGTCAGCGCCATGCGCTTTGCAGGCCGCCGCACCGTTCATCACCTGGCTGCCGGTGGGGTTGCCCCTGATGCCACCGTAGGTCGATGGCACGAGTCCCGCCGCGCTGAGATCTGCAGAGATTTCGGCGATCAACGGCAATGCGGCGAGCCCTTTGTCGGTAACGATCAATGGCCGCTTCAGGTTCATGCTGCGCAGATGCGCAGCGAGCAATTTGCGCGCGCCCGCGCCGAAATGAATGGTGGTGGGGAAGGAAAATTTGGTGATGGTCATTGAGATTTCTCAGCTACGTTGATGTTTTTCCAAAGGGGAATTTAGAAAAACTCTAGCACTGGTGCGGCATTACAACCATTTTTTGGCTGAAAGCCGCGCCAATTGTCGAGTTCGGCCACGCAAATTATTGTCTCCCCGGCGCAGGCCGGGGCCCAAGTTTGATTCAATGCCGCAACAACAAAAATTGGACCCCGGCCTGCGCCGGGGAGACATTTGATGCATCGTCGCGCTGAATCAAGGCGCAAGTTCTTCTAATATGGCTACGTTCTCAAATAATCTCAAAATACCGCTTCAACTCCCAATCCGTCACGCAATCCAGCCACTGCCGCCATTCCCATTCCCGCGTCGCGGCGAAGTGATCGACAAAGGTATCGCCCAGCCAATCGCGGGCAATTTTTGATTGTTGAAAATTGCGCGTGGTTTCGATCAATGTGCGTGGCGCGCGCGGAATATTTTCAGCACCCTGATTGGTTCCCGTGATCGGCGGTGCGGTAAGCTTCAAGCCTTTTTCCACGCCATGCAGGCCGGCCGCGATCATCGCGGCAGTGGCTAGGTAGGGATTCATATCCGCGCCCGGACAACGCGTCTCCAGCCGCGTCGCCTTCGGGCTGCCCGCGATCACGCGAAAACTTGCGGTACGATTATCAAGACCCCATGTTGGTTTTACCGGCGCCCAAAAGCCATCGACCAGGCGCTTGTAACTATTGATGGTCGGCCAAAACATTGGTGCGAATTCCATCAGACACGCGACCTG
>JANNDW010000027.1:0-1733 GCA_031378125.1 Methylibium sp.
CCGGCACCGCCTCGTTTATGATGCCGCGCGCTCGCTGATGGCCGAGGGCATCCATGCGCTGGCGATTCACGCCCGCACGCCCACCGAGCCACCGCGCTGAGTCCCGTTTCCTCCCCTGCCGCTGTCCGTTCCTGCCGCCGCCCCGGCGCTCTCCCCATGCTCTCGAAAGGCAAGACTCCCATGTCCCAGAAATCTCTCGCCGTGCTCGCGCTCGCGCTGGCGTTTGCCGCCGGCGCGGTGGCGCAGAACGTCGCCATCGTCAACGGCAAGCCGGTGCCCAAGTCGCGGCTGGACCTGTTGATGCAGCAGGCCAGCCGCAGCGGCCAGCCGCCGCCGCCCGATCTTGAACAGCGCGCCCGCGACGAGGTGGTGCTGCGTGAAGTCTTCGCCCAGGAAGCCGAAAAGCGCGGCATCGCGGCCGGCGCCGAGTACCGCAACCAGATGGAGCTGGCACGCCAGACGATCCTGATCCGCGAACTGTTTGCCGACTACGCCAAGAAGAACCAACCCAGCGACGCCGAAGCCAAGGCCGAGTACGACAAGTTCAAGGGCCAGGCCACCGGCACCGAGTACCGCGCGCGCCACAACCTGGTCGAGAAGGAAGACGAAGCCAAGGCCCTGCTCAAGCAGTTGATTGGCGGCGCCAAGTTCGACGATCTGGCCAAGAAGCACAGCACCGACAAGGGCTCCGGCGCCAACGGCGGCGACCTCGATTTCGCCAAGCCCGAGAGCTACGTGCCCGAGTTCGGCCAGGCCATGATCGCGCTCAAGAAAGGCGAGACCACGGCCACGCCGGTGAAGAGCCAGTTCGGCTGGCATATCATCAAGCTCGAAGACACGCGCGAAGCGCAGTTCCCGCCCTTCGACGAAGTCAAGCCGCAGGTCGTGCAGCGCCTGTCGCAGCAAAAGCTCCAGCAATACCAGGAAGAGCTGCGCAAGAAGGCCAAGACCGACTACAAGTTCGCCGGCCAATAAGGCCGCGCGCAGCGCGCGCACAGCACCGCTCCGAGCTCATGGCCCACCCGCAGCAGTTCGAGTTCTTCGCCAGCGTCAAGCAGCACCTGCCGGGCCACTTCAGCCAGGCCAAGGTGCTGGAAGTCGGCGCCCTGAACATCAGCGGCAGCGTGCGCGAACTGTTCACGCAGTGCGCTTACACCGGCGTCGATCTGGCCGCCGGGCCGGGCATCGATCTGGCCTGCCCCGGCCAGTTGCTGGCCTTTCCCAGCGGCCACTTCGACAGCGTGATCTCGGCCGAGTGCTTCGAGCACAACCCCTACTGGCGCGAGACCCTGGCCAACATGCTGCGCATGTGCCGCCCCGGCGGGCTTGTCGCGATGAGCTGCGCCACATTGGGCCGCAAGGAGCACGGCACGACACGCTCGGCGCCGGAGGCTTCGCCGCTGACCGTCGATGCACGCTGGGATTACTACCGCAACCTCGATGCGCGCGATGTCGCCCGCGCCGTGCACCTGCCGGGCTGGTTGTCGCAGTGGAAGTTCTGGACCAACCATGTCAGCCACGATCTCTACTTCGTCGGCCTGCGCCAGGGCGGCCACACCACGCTGGCGCCCGAGATGCTGAGCGAGCTCGATCGGCGCTACGCCTTCGCGGCCAGCGCAAAGTCACTGCGCCGCGGCCTCAAGGCCCACCTCTTGCGGTAGGCGCTCAGCGAACGGCCGCCGCGGCCGCGGCGGCGTTCTTCGGGTGCAGCAGGACGCGCCGCCCGTCGGCGC
>JANNDW010000033.1:0-9399 GCA_031378125.1 Methylibium sp.
GCACGATCTCGGCCGAGTACGCGCCCAGGTTGATCACCATCGCCAGCACCGACGCGAACTCGGGCGACAGCTTCACACCCAGCGACGGCAGGCCGAAGAAGATGAAGAACAGTTGCACGATGAACGGCGTGTTGCGGATCAACTCGACGTACACGCCGACGATCGCGCGCAGCCACGCCGACCCGTGCGTGCGCGCCCAGGCGCACGCGATCCCGAGAGCGACACCGACGGTGGCGGAAACCGCGGTGAGTGCCACGGTCACGCCCACGCCCTTGGCCAGCAGCGGCCATTCCGCCAGCACGGCGGGGAAGTCGAACGCAATCATGCCGGCGGGTCGCGCGCGAGGCTAGGCGGCGCGACCGATCAAGGCAACTCGCCAGCAGGCCGGCCGAGCCACTTCAGCGCCATCTTGTCCAACTCGCCGGCCTTCTTCGCCTCGGCAATGATCTCGTTGACCTTCAGGCGCAACTTGTCCTCGCCCTTGCCCACGCCGATGAAGTTGGGCGAGTCTTTCAGCAGCAACTTGAACTCGGTGCCCAGTTGCGGGTTCTTGCCCATCAGGTTACCCGCCACCGACGCGCCGGTGGCGATCAACTGGACCTGGCCCGACACGAAGGCCGAGACGGTGACGTTGTTGTCTTCAAAGCGCTTGATGTCGGCATTGGCGGGCGCGATCTTCGTCAGCTCCTGGTCTTCGATCGCGCCGCGCGTGACCCCGATGCTTTTGCCGCCCAGGTCGGCAGGCGTCTTCACCGCGAGCGTCTTCGCCCCGAACACGGCCTGAAAGAACGGCGAATAGCCGGCCGTGAAGTCGATGACCTTTTCTCGCTCCGGGTTCTTGCCCAGGGTCGAGATCACCAAATCGGCCTTCTTGGTCTGCAGGTACGGAATGCGGTTGGCGCTGGTCACCGGCACCAGCTCTACGGCCACGCCCAGCTTGCTGGCGATGAGGTTGGCCATGTCGATGTCCAGCCCCTGTGGTTTCAGGTCGGTGCTGACGAAACCGTAGGGCGGAAAGTCGGTGGGGATGGCGATGGTGATGCTCTTCTTGGCCATCACGTCGTCCAGTGCGGTCTGTGCGGCGGCGGTGCCGGCCAGCAGCAGTGCGGCGCCGACGGCGGCGAGCAGTTTTCCAAGCGGTGAATGAAGGGTCATGGTCGGGTCTCCGTTGTGGGCCAGTGGCGCAAAGAGTGAGCCTGGTGCAGCACGGTCAGCCTGCCTGAGGCGTCGCGAGGATATCGCAAGCAACGGCCATGCCGTTGCGCGCCAGGCGCCCGCACGCGAGCCTGCGTCAACCCGCGTTGAAGGGGTTGCGAATCGTCAGCTTGCGCTCGATGACATGGCCGTCCTGCATGTCTTCGGAGTACAGCGTCTTGCAGCCAGCGAGCAAGGCGGCGGCGACGATCAGCGAATCGTAGACAGACAGGCCGTAACGTTCGCCAATCTTCGCGGCCTGGTCATGCGTTTCGATCGACAGCGGTTCCACCGAACAGACCGACCGCACCGGCTCCAGCGCCTCACGAATCTCGGGCCAAGACATGCGCAGCTTGCGAAGTGCAACCGCTGCAAACTCGTTCAGCACCTGGACGCTGATGGTCCCGCCGATGGCCAGCAGCGCTTCTGCTCGATCGGCTTTGGCCTCATCGGCGGAGAGCAGGTACAGAACGACGTTGGTGTCGAAGAAGACGTCACCGGCGCTCATTGGCGTCGAGGCGATCGAACTTGAAGTCCGCTGGAAGGCGTCCGCGAAACTTCCGCAGCCTGGCCAGCAACTCGCGGGCGCCGGGCGCCTTCTCGACGCCGAAAACGCGGTCGCCGATGACGTGGATCTCGATGTCGTCACCCGCCTGCAGATCCAGCGCCTCGACCACTGCGGCCGGCAGGCGCACCGCCAGGCTGTTGCCCCATTCCGCGACTTTCATGAGTGACCCCTTGGATATACGTGAGATGCTGTATATCTTAAGCCGATCACCCCGTATTCCGCAACCCCGCCGCCACCCCGTTGATCGAGATGTGGATGCCGCGCTGCACGCGCTCGTTGCCCGGGTCGCCTTCTGTGCGGTGGCGAAAGCGGCGCATCAGCTCCACCTGCAGGTGGTTCAGCGGGTCGAGGTAGGGGAAGCGGTGTTCGATCGAGCGTGCCAACGACGGGTTGGACGCCAGCCGCTGCGTTTCACCGGTGATCAGCGACAGCGTGTCGTGGGTGCGCTGCCATTCGGCCTGGATCAGCGCGAAGATGCGCTTGCCGAGCTTTTTGTCTTCGACCAGTTCGACATAGCGCGCCGCAATGCCGAGGTCGCTCTTGGCCAGCACCATGTCCAGGTTGGACAGCAAGGTGCGAAAAAACGGCCACTGCTTGTGCATGCGTTGCAACAAGGCCAGCCGCTCCTTGTGCAGCTTGGTTTCCTGGCCCAGGTAAGCCTCGATGGCCGAGCCGAAGCCGCACCAGCCGGGCAGCGCCACGCGGCACTGGCCCCAGCTGAAGCCCCAGGGAATGGCGCGCAGGTCTTCGATCGCGCGGGTGGCCTTGCCTTCTTTCTGACGAGCGGCCGGGCGCGAGCCGATGTTGAGTTCGGCGATCTCGCGGATCGGCGTGGCGCTGAAAAAGTAGTCGGTGAAGCCGGGCGTCTCATAGACGAGTTTTCGGTAGGCCGCCATGCTGGCCGAGCTGATGGCCTGCGCGGCGTCGAGAAACGCTTTCGGCGCGCTCTTGGTCGGGTGCAGCAAGGTGGCTTCCAGCGTGGCGGCCACCAAGGTTTCGAGGTTGCGCCGGCCGATCTCGGGGTGGGCGTATTTGGACGCGATGACCTCGCCCTGTTCGGTCAGCCGGATCTGCCCGTTCACCGTGCCGGGCGGCTGCGCCAGGATGGCCTGGTAGCTCGGGCCGCCGCCACGCCCCACCGTGCCGCCGCGGCCGTGGAACAGGCGCAAGGTGATGCCATGCTCGCGGCCGAGCACGCCGAACAAGTCCACCAGCGCAATCTCGGCGCGGTACAGCTCCCAGTTGCTGGTGAACATGCCTCCGTCTTTGTTGCTGTCGCTGTAGCCCAGCATGATGTCCTGCTCGGCGCCCGAGCGCTTCATCAAGCCGGTGATGCCCGGCAGCGCATAGAACTCGCTCATGATCCGTGCCGACTGCTGCAGGTCGCCGATGGTCTCGAACAGCGGCGAGACGATCAGGTCGGTCACGGCGCCGCGAGGCGACGCCTCACTGCCTTCGCCGCGAGGCGACGCCTCACTGCCTTCGCTGTCTTTCAGGGTGCCGCGCAGCAGGCCCGCTTCCTTCAGCAGCAGCAGCACTTCCAGCAGGTCGCTCACCGCTTCGGTGTGCGAAATGATGTAGTGGCGCAGCGCGTTGCGGCCGTAACGCCGCAGCATCAGCACCGCGGCCTCGAAGATCGCCAGCTCGCCCAGCGTGTGCTCGCTGTATTGCGCGGCGCGCACCTTCAACGGCCGCGCATCGTTCAGCAAACCAAGCAGCAGCGTGCGGCGTTGGGCTTCCTGCAGCGCGCTGTAGTCGGCCTCGACCTGGGCCACCTTCAGCAGCTCGGCCAGCACGGCTTCATGCTTGTCCGAGCTTTGCCGCAAGTCCACCGTGGCCAGGTGAAAGCCGAAAACCTGCACCGCCCGCATCAACGGGTGCAGGCGCGGGCCGACCAGCGCTTGCGCATGATGCGACAGCAGCGAGGCTTCGATCACGCGCAGGTCGGCCAGCAGCAAGTCGGCGCCGGTGTACGGGCGCTGCGGCGCCACCGCATGGCGCAGCGCTTCGGTGCCGGTCAACTCGTGCAAGGTGGCGGCCAGCCGCGCGTACACGCCGATCAGCGCGCGCCGGTAGGGTTCGTCCTCGCGGTGCGGGTTCTGGTCAGGCGACTCATCGGCCAGCGCCTGCATTTGCGGCGTGACCGGGCACAACGTGGCCGAGATCGAAAGCTCGGCGCCGAGTTCGTGCACCTCCGTCAGGTAGTAGCGCAGCACGGTTTCGCTTTGCCGGGCGAGTGCCATCTGCAAGGTGTCGGCGGTGACGAAGGGGTTGCCGTCCCGATCGCCGCCGATCCAGTTGCCCATGCGAAAGAAGTTGGCGATCGGAAAGCCGGGCAGGGCCTCTTCGATCTCGCGGTACAGGCGCGGGATCTGGCGCAAAAACGTGCTGCGGTAGTAGCTCAGCGCGTTTTCGATTTCGTCGGCCACGGTGAGCTTGGCGGTGCGCAGCATGCGGGTCTGCCAGAGCTGGGTGACGCGGGCGCGCAGATGGGCCTCATTGTCAACGCGCTCGCGCTCGGTGCGCAGTGCGTCGCGGTCGCCCACCAGTTCGGCGATGGCGCGCTTGGCGTCCAGGATGCTCTTGCGCTGCACCTCGGTCGGGTGGGCGGTGAGCACCGGTGAGATGTGGGCGTGTTGCAGTGTCTTGGCGATGTCGGCGGCGCGAATGCCGGCCTGCGCCAGGCGCTCGAAGCTGGTGGCCAGCGAGCCTTCCTGGTGGTGGCCTTGGCGCTCGTGGTGGTCGCGGCGGCGCACGTGGTGGCGGTCTTCGGCAATGTTGGCCAGGTGCGAGAAGTAGCTGAACGCACGGATCACGCTCACCGTCTGGTCGCCGCTCAGGTTTTTCAGCAGCCGGTCCAGCGCGCGGCCGGCCTGCGCGTCGCGCTTGAGGCGGTAGGCCACCGAGAGCTGGCGAACGCGCTCGATCAACTCGAAGGCGGCCGTGCCTTCCTGTTCGCGGATCACGCCACCGAGGATGCGGCCGAGCAGCCGGATGTCATCGACCAGCGGGCGGTTTTTCTCGGCCGCGTCCGATGATTTGGCGTGGGTGGTGGAGCGGGGAGCGAGGGCGCTGCGCGGCATGGTTGTGTTTTTGTGCATGGGCCGGACGGGTGGATCGATCGTAGCAGCGCACTTGGCACCACCACCGGGCCAAGCAACCGGTCAAGCAAGAGGCGCGCCTGATAGCATCGATGCATGGCCGAAACCCTCATCATCGCCACCCGCGAAAGCCGCCTCGCGCTGTGGCAAGCAGAGCATGTTCGCGAGCTGCTGCAAGCCCGTTTCGGGTTGAAGGTGGAGCTGCTGGGCATGACCACGCGCGGCGACCAAATTCTGGACCGCTCATTGTCCAAGGTGGGCGGCAAGGGGCTGTTTGTCAAGGAACTCGAAACCGCGCTGGAACGAGGCCACGCCCACTTGGCGGTGCATTCGCTGAAGGACGTGCCGATGGACCTGGCCGAAGGCTTCGAGCTGGCGGCCGTGCTGGAGCGCGAAGATCCGCGCGACGCGTTCGTGTCCAACCAGTTTGCGTCGCTGGCCGAATTGCCGCAGGGCGCCCGCATCGGCACCTCCAGCCTGCGACGGGTGGTGCAGCTCGGTGCGTTGCGGCCGGACCTGCAAGTGGAGCCGCTGCGCGGCAACTTGGACACTCGGCTGCGCAAGCTCGACGAAGGCCAGTTTGATGCGATCGTGCTGGCGGCGGCCGGGCTGAAGCGCCTTGGCCTGGGGGCGAGGATTCGCTCGATGTTCGAGCCGGCGCACATGCTGCCCTGCGCGGGGCAGGGCGCGCTGGGGCTCGAAGTGCGCGCCGACGCGATGGCACTCCTGGAGCGCCTGGCCAGCCTGACCCACCGCCCCACCATGCTGGCGGTGCAGGCCGAACGGGCGGTGTCGCGTGCGCTGGGCGGCAGCTGCAGCATGCCGCTGGCGGCGCATGCGGTGTGGCTGTCGGGTCAGCATGCGGGCCGGCTGGAGTTGCGCGCCACGCTGGGGCACGGCCAGGACCTGCTGGCGCCCTTGCTGAAGGCGGTGGTGCATCAAGCGGTGGCCACCGAGACCGAGGCGCACGCCATGGGCGAGCGGGTGGCCGCCGAACTGCACACCCGCGGTGCCGCAGCCTACCTGAACGCGCTGTCCGCTGGACCGCAGTGAACGGTACCGCAGCGAACGGGACCGCAGTGAACGGGACCGCAGTGAACCGGACTGGCGTGAACGGGACCGGCGTGAACGAGCACTGCGCAAACTCATGAAGGTTCTGATCACCCGGCCCGCCACGCAGGCGGCCGAATGGGTGGTGCGGCTGCGAGCCAAGGGCATCGACGCGGCCGCCTTGCCGCTGATCGGCATCACCCCCGCGACCCACACGATGACCGTGGTGCTGGCCTGGGTGCGGCTGGGGCAGCGCAAGCTGGTGGTGTTCGCCAGCCCGAATGCGGTTGAACAGTTCTTCGCGCTCAAGCCGGCCGGCATGTTCTGGCCGGCGCATGTGCACGCGGGGTCCACCGGGCCGGGCACCAGCCAGGCGCTGCTCAAGCTGGGGGTGCCGCCGGAACGGATCATCGAGCCGGCGGCCGATTCGACGCAGTTCGATTCGGAAGCGCTGTGGACCCGGCTCGCCGCGATGGACTGGCACGGCGCCAACGTCCTGATGGTGCGTGGCGACGGCGGGCGCGAGTGGCTGGCCGACCAGTTGCGCAGCCAGGGCGCGCAGGTCGGCAAGCTGGTCGCCTACCACAGCGTGGCGCCCACGTTCACCCAACCGCAGCGTGCCCTGCTCAACGCGGCGCTGGCCTGGCCGCAGCATCACCTGTGGCTGTTCAGCAGTTCCGAGGCCATTGGTCACCTGGCCGCCGCGGTGACCTTTGGCGACTGGGACAAGGCCTGGGCCATCGCCACCCATCCGCGCATTGCGGCGCGCGCTCAGGAGCTGGGTTTCAGCAATGTGCTTCAGACGCGCCCGGCGCTGGACGCCGTGGCCACCTGCATACAATCGTTTGGACCGTGAATCCCGTCCCGCCCCCGCTCATCGAGAACACCGCTTCCGCTCCCGCGCCGCTGTTCGCCGAGCCTGCCGTGCCGAGCGTGGCCGTGCACCGCGGCACTGCCCGTGGACTGCGGGCGGCGTTGGCCGCCGGGTTGCTGGCGCTGGTGCTGTTGAGCCTGGGCTTTACCTGGAAGGCCGACCAGCGTGTGAGCAGCCTGGAGCAGGAGCTGGTGAAGCGCCAGATGGACAGCGCCGGCCAGGCCACCGAAGCGCGGGTGCTGGCCAAAGCGGCCGAACAAGGCATGCGCGACATGGCGGCCAAGGTGGCGCTGTTGGAAGGGCGGGTCGCCGAGGTGGCGATCCAGCGCAGCCAGCTGGAAGACCTGCTGCAGTCCTTGTCGCGCTCGCGTGATGAAAACGTGGTCGTCGACATCGAGGCCTCGATTCGCGTGGCGCTGCAGCAAAGCGCCATCACCGGCAGCGCCGAACCGCTGGTGGCCACGCTCAAGCAAAGCGACGAACGCCTGGCACGCTACAGCCAGCCCCGGCTCGAGGGCGTGCGGCGCGCCATCACGCGCGACCTGGACCGTGTCAAGGCCGTCAGTGTCACCGACATCTCCACGCTGACGATCAAGCTCGACGACGTGGTGCGCATGGTCGACGAACTGCCCTTGCTCTCGGCCGCCGAGCCGCGCAAGGGCGCCGGCGCGCCGCCCGCAACGGCCTTGCCGCCGCCCAAACCCGCCGTGCCCGCACCCGCCGTCGGCACGCCGGCCTGGTTCCGCGGCCTGGGCGAAGGCTGGGACGCCGCGTGGCAGCGCATCTGGCTGGAGGCCAAGTCGCTGGTGCGCGTGACTCGCATCGACCACCCCGACGCCATGTTGCTGTTGCCCGAACAGGCTTTCTTCCTGAAGGAGAACCTGAAGCTGCGGCTTCTGAATGCGCGGCTGGCCTTGCTGAGCCGGCAGTTCGAGACGGCCCAGTCCGATCTGAAAATTGCCCAAGGCTCGCTGGAGCGCTATTTCGACAAGACATCGCGCCGCACGCTGCTGGCCGCCGAGCTGATCAAGCAGGTCGCCGCACAAGCGCGCCAGGTTGGCGTGCCGCGGCCGGACGACACCTTGGCGGCGCTGGCGGCGGCGGGTGCCGGGCGATGATGGGCCCACCCCCGAAGCGGCTTTGCCGCGCCCCCGTTGTGTGCACCCGCTGGCGTTGGGTACAGCGACCGCCCCCCGCGGGGGCGCGCAACAGTCTTCGGAGCGGCCGGGCGACAGTTGCTTGCGGGGGGCGACATCCGCCGCCCGGCAAAGCAGGCCCCGCGTTGTCCGCCTGGCAAGCCCCTCATCGCGCACCTCGCGAAGCGCGGGGGGGCCACTGAGCCATGCGCGCCGTCATCTGGTTCGTGCTGCTGTTTGCAGTGGCGGTGGTAGCGTCCAGCACGCTGGGCACCAACGACGGGTTGGTGAGCCTGTATTCAGGGGCGTGGCGGATCGATGTGTCGCTGAACCTGTTTCTGCTGGTGCTGATCGGCACGTGTTTTGTGCTGGTCACTGTGATCCAGGGGTTCAGCTCGCTGATCGGCTTGCCGCAACGTGCGCGCGAATGGCGCGTCGCCCGGCGCGACCGCAGCGCGCAGGCGGCGCTGCGCGACGCGCTGATGCAGTTTTTCGGTGGCCGCTACGGCCGCGCTCAAAAGGCCGCCCAACGCGCGCTGATGCTGCAGGACCGCACGCCAGAGCTGGCGCAGGACAACGATTTCACTGTGCTCGGCCACCTGCTGGCGGCCGGCAGCGCGCACCGGCTGCAAGACCGGCCCGGGCGCAACGAAGCGCTGCAGCGTGCGCTGGACCTGTCGCGCAACAGCGCCGCCGCGCGCGTGGGCGAGGAAGGCGCCCGGCTGCTGGCCGCCGAGTGGGCGCTGGATGACCGCGACGCGCCGCGCGCCCTGCAGCTGCTGGCCGAGCTGCCCGTCGGTGTGGCGCGCCGCACCCATGCGCTGCGTCTCAAGCTGCAGGCCTCGCGCCTGGGCCCGCAACCGCAAGAGGCGCTGAAAACCGCGCGCCTGCTGGCCAAGCACCAGGCCTTCTCCGAAGGCGCCGCGCAAGGCCTGTTGCGCTCGCTCGCCTTCGAGGCGCTGGAAACGGCGCGTGATGCCGACCAGTTGCGCCGCATCTGGTTGCAGTTCGAACCGGTCGACCGCCGCGACCCGTTTGTCGCCGCCCGTGCCGCGACGCGGGCCTGCGAGCTCGACGCCGTCGACGATGCGCGCGGCTGGTTGCGCCCGTTCTGGGACCGTTTGACCGAACTCGGCGTCGACGAGCGCGCGGTGATTGCCCAGGCCTTGGTGAGCGCAACGCAGGGCATCGGCGCCGAGTGGCTGCCGCGCCTGGAAGCCGCGGCGCAGGCTTTTCCGCGCGAAGGCGCGATTGCCATGGCCGTGGGCTGCGCATTGGCCGAGCGGCAGCTGTGGGGCATGGCCCGCCGCCTGCTGGAGCAGGCCAGTGCCGACCCCGGCCTGGCAGCGGCGCCGCGTCGCAAGGCGTGGCTCGCGCTGGCCGATCTGGCGCGCCAGGAGGGAGACGCCGCACGTGCCGCCGAGTGCCTGGAAGCCGCCGCCCGCGTGCCGTGAGTTCAGGGACGACTGTTATAAT
>JANNDW010000054.1:0-35912 GCA_031378125.1 Methylibium sp.
TGCCGAGCCCTGGGCCAACCCCGGTGCGCCGCTGAAGGTGCTGAAGTGGCTGGGCAAAGAGGACGCACCGCTGCTGTTCCGCATCCGCGCCGACATGCGGCAATGGCTGTGGGGCCTGCAGTTCCTGCGTGAATGCACGCCCGCGCGCACGCGCCACAACATCGAGCAGATCGTGCGCCTGGGCACCTACAGCCGCGACACGCTGCAGCAACTGCGGCGCGACATCGGCATCACCTACGACGAGCAAACGCAGGGCATCCTGCATTTCTACACCAGCCAGAAGGAATTCGACGGCGCCGAAGCCCCGGCTGCGCAGATGCGCGCGCTGGGCTGCGACCGGCGCGTGATCTCGGCCGACGAGGCGGTGAAACTCGAACCCGCGCTGCGCCACATTCGGCCGCAGTTGGCTGGCGCCACCTACACCGCCGAAGACGAATCGGGCGACGCGAACAGCTTCGCACGCGAACTCGTCAAGCGTTGCGAGGCCGAGGGCGTGCACTTCCTGATGAGCCACACCGTGACCGCCCTGCGCGCCGCGGGCGGGCAGCTCGACCATGTCGAAGCCACCGACAGCGAAGGCCGCTTTCTACGCCTGCGCGCCGATGCCTACGTGCTGGCGATGGGCAGTTTGTCGCCGCTGTATGTGCAGCCGCTGGGCATCTCGCTGCCGATCTATCCGGCCAAGGGTTACTCGGTGACGATGCCGGTGAAGGACGCGTCGATGGCGCACCAGGTGTCGCTGACCGACGACGAATACAAGCTGGTGTTCTCGCGCCTCGGCGACCGCTTGCGCATTGCCGGCACGGCCGAATTCAACGGCTACGACCGCGACCTGAACCGCGTGCGCTGCGAGGCGATCGTGAAGCGCGTCGAGCAGTTGTTCCCCGGCGCCGGCGACAGCGAGCAGGCGCAGTTCTGGACTGGCCTGCGCCCGGCGACGCCGAGCAACGTGCCGATCATCGGCCGCAGCAAGTTGCCCAATCTGTTCCTCAACACAGGCCACGGCACGCTCGGCTGGACGCACGCGTGCGGCTCGGGCAAGAGCATCGCGCGCATCGTCAGCGGCTTGAAGCCGGAGGTGGAGTTTGCGTTCAGCGGCGTTTGAACCCGCAACGAGGCAGGGGGACCAACCGGCTTCCGATCCGTGCGTAGTACGTGCCGTCGATCCCAAATCGGCCCCCCGAACCAGTCGATTCTTTTCGGGAAAAAGCCGGCCTCGGTCCGCGTTGCATAGATACCGCATCGGCCAATATCGCGACGAGTTCAAGCGATGGAGGCGAGTTGCCGAACAGGTTGCACGCGCCGATCAGGTTCCGCCGACGCAATGCACGTGTCCGAGGATGTGGTGCAGGCGAAGACCAGCGACTTGCCTTCTCCATAGCCGACCGTGACGAACCCCCGCCGCTGAGAGGAGGACCAAGCCGCTCGCGCCGCAGGCCTCGACCGCCCGACTCTGGAAGCCTTTTATGTGGCGAGTGCGGGGGGAGGGGCAAGCGGTCCATTGGCGGCTGAATGCCGGAGGTCTACAGGCAAACGCGCGTCGCAAGGCGGGGCATCCCGGATCTGCGTCAGCGACCGACGCGGCGTGCCCTTTCGATGCTTCCAGTCGCCCCAGTATGGCGACCTGTATGGCGACTACTTTGCAAGTTCCTCAAGGATTTCAGGCAAAGATCGACCCGATTTTCATTGGTAGGCCGTGTTGGACTTGAACCAACGACCAAAGGATTATGAGTCCTCTGCTCTAACCAGCTGAGCTAACGGCCCCCGAGTGCGCGATTGTAGGGAGGGCTCAAACAGCGCGTGCGCGCGCTACTTGGCGCTCAGCGCATTGCTCACCAGCCGCGACGTGATGTCGACGATCTGGATCATGCGGTCGTAGGCCATGCGGGTGGGGCCGATGACGCCGAGCGTGCCGACGACCTTGCCATCCACTTCATACGGCGCCGACACGACCGACAGTTCCTCGAACGGCACGACCATGCTTTCGCCGCCGATGTAGATGCGCACGCCTTCGGCGCGGCTGCTCACGTCGAGCAGGCGCATCAGCTGGGTCTTGTGCTCGAACATCTCGAACAGTTTGCGCAGCGAGCCCAGGTCGTTGGAAAAGTCCTGCACCGTCAGCAGGTTGCGCTCGCCGGCCACGACGACTTGCTCCTGGCTGTCGGCCATGGCTTCGCTGCCGGCTTGCACGGCGGCCTGCATCAGCGCGGCGATCTCGCCGCGCAATGCATCGACTTCGGTCTTCAAGCGTTCGCGCACGTCTTCGAGGGTCAGGCCGGCGTAATGCGAGGTCAGGTAGTTGCTGGCCTCGACCAGCTGCGGGTGCGTGTAGTCCTGCGCGGTGAAGATCACGCGGTTTTGCACATCGCCGTCGGGCGCCACCAGGATAACGAGCACGCGTCGCTCACTCAGGCGCATGAACTCGATGTGGTGGAACACGCTGGCTTTGCGCGGCGCGGTGATCACGCCGACAAAGTTCGACAGGCTGGACAGCAGCTGCGCCGCGTTGGCGATCACGCGCTGCGGCTGGTCGTGTTGCAACTGCGGCTCCAGCGCGGGCACGCTTCTCAGGTGCAGCGGTTGCGCGGTGAGCATGGTGTCGACGAACAAGCGGTAGCCGCGCGCGGTGGGAATGCGGCCGGCGCTGGTGTGGGGGCTGGCGATCAGGCCCAGGTCTTCCAGATCGGCCATCACGTTGCGGATGGTGGCGGGCGACAGCTCCAGCCCGCTGGCGCGCGACAAGGTGCGCGACCCGACCGGTTGGCCGTCGGCAATGTAGCGCTCGACCAGGGCTTTCAGCAGGGTCTTGGCGCGGTCGTCCAGCATGCTTTTCATTGTAGGCTTCGCAGGCTCTTTGGCCGTGTTGGCGGGGGTCGCTGTGGTGTAATCCCGCGCATGCCGACACGCTTTCGCCACGCCGCGCTGGTCGGCAAGTACCAGGCCCAGGGCATCCGCGGGGTGCTGGAGGAGATCGCGCATTTTCTGGTGCGCCAAGGGCTGGAAGTCTCGCTGGAGAAGCAGACCGCGCTGAACACCGGCATTCTGGGTTACGGCGCGCTCACGCCGGCGGAGCTGGGCGCCGAATGCGACCTGGCCTTCGTGGTGGGCGGCGACGGCACCATGCTCGGCATCGCGCGCCAGTTGGCCCGCCACGGCACGCCGCTGGTGGGCATCAACGAGGGGCGCCTGGGCTTCATGACCGACGTGGCGGTGAGCCAGTTTGCGCAGACGCTGGCGCCGATGATCGCTGGCGACTACGAAGAAGAGCGCCGCACCATGCTCGAGGGCGGCGTGTGGCGCGACGGCGACTCGATCTTCGAAGGCTTTGCGATGAACGACGTGGTCGTCAGCCGCGGTGCCGCGGCCAGCATGGTGGAGCTGAAGGTCGACATCGGCAACGAGTTCGTTGCCAACCTGCGCGCCGACGGGCTGATCATCGCGTCGCCCACCGGCTCGACCGCCTACGCGCTGTCGGCCGGCGGGCCGATCCTGCACCCGGGCATTGCCGGCTGGGTGCTGGTGCCGATTGCGCCGCACGACCTGTCCAACCGCCCCATCGTGCTGCCCGACACCGGCGAGATCAGCATCGAGATCGTGGCCGGGCGCGAGGTCAGCGTGAGCTTTGACATGCAGTCGCTGGCCAGCCTGTTGCATGGCGACCGCATCAGCGTGCGGCGCTCGGTCCACCAGGTGCGCTTTCTGCACCCGCGCGGCTGGAGTTACTACGCCACCTTGCGGCGCAAGCTGCACTGGCACGCCGGGGTGACCTGAAGTGTTGCGCCGCTTGTCCTTGCGCGACTTCGTCATCGTCGCCACGCTGGAGGTGGAGTTCGACGCCGGCTTTTCGGTGTTGACCGGCGAGACCGGTGCCGGCAAGTCCATCCTGGTCGATGCGCTGCAGCTCGCGTTGGGCAGCCGGGGTGAAGCCGGCGTGGTGCGCGAAGGCGCGGCGCGGGCTGACATCGGAGCGGAGTTCGACACACCGCCCAGCCTGAGCGCCTGGTTGGACGAAGCCGGCTTTGACGCAAGCGACGCTTTGCTTTTGCGCCGGACCATCGATGCACAAGGCAAAAGCCGCGCCTGGATCAACGGCAGCCCGGCTACGCTGGCGCAACTGCGTGAAGCCGCTGACCACCTGGTGGACATTCACGGCCAGCATGCCTGGCAAAGCCTGACCCGCAGCCCCTCGGTGCGCGCGCTGCTGGACGCGTACGCGGGCGTGGATGCGGCGCCGCTGGCGCAGCGCTGGTCGCGCTGGAAAGCGGCGACCGAAGCGCTCAGCTCGGCGCGCAACAAGCAATCCGGCCTGGACCGCGAGCGCGAGCGGCTCGCCTGGCAGATCGGCGAGGTCGACACGCTGGCGCCTGGCGCCGGCGAATGGGAAGCGCTGGAGGCCGAGCACAAGAAGCTGGCCAACGCGCAGTCGTTGATCGCCGCGGCGCGTGGCGCGCTGGACGCGCTCTGCGAAGCCGATCAAAACGCCCAGAGCCTGACCGGCGGCGCGCTCGATGCGTTGCAGCAGGTGGCGTCGTTCGACCCACATCTGGCGCAAGTGATCGAGGTGCTGCAAGGCGCGCAGGCGCAGTTGCAGGACGCCGCGCACACGCTCAGCGGCTACCTGCACCGCACCGAGCTGGAGCCCGGCCGTCTGCAACAGCTGGACGAACGCCTGTCGGCGTGGGTAACGCTGGCGCGCCGCTACCGCCGGCCGCCGACGGCGCTGCCCGCGCTGCTGACCGACTGGAAAACCGAACTGCGCGCGCTCGATGCGGCAGCCGACCTCGAACTCCATCAACGCGAACTGGCCCAAGCCAAGGCCGCCTTCGACACCGAAGCCAAGCGGATTGCGAGCCTGCGCCGCGCGGCCGCACCGAAGCTGGCCGCCACCGTGACCCAGGCGATGCAGCAACTCGGCATGGGCGGCGGCCGCTTCGAGGTGTCGTTGATCACGCAGGAGTCGCCGCAGTCGTTCGGGCTGGAGTCGGCCGAATTCCTGGTGGCCGGGCACGTTGGCAGCACCCCCCGGCCGCTGGCCAAGGTGGCCTCGGGCGGTGAGCTGTCGCGCATCGCGCTGGCCATTGCGGTGACCACCAGCCAGCTCGGCGAGGCCGCCACGCTGATCTTCGACGAGATCGATGCCGGCGTGGGCGGGGCGGTGGCCGAAACCGTGGGCCGCCTGATGAAGCAACTCGGCCGCGACCGCCAGGTGCTGGCGGTCACGCACCTGCCGCAAGTGGCGGCCTGTGCCGACCACCATTTCGTGGTGTCCAAGCTGTCGCGTGAGGGTGCGACGCGCAGCGGCGTCGGCCAAGTCAGCGGCGAAGCGCGCGTGGCCGAAGTGGCGCGCATGCTGGGGGGTGAACGGCTGTCCGGCACGACGCTGGCGCACGCGCAGGAAATGCTGTCGGTCGGCGCTGAAACCACGCCGCCGGCGCGAGGAAAGAAGCGCTCATGAATTCACCCACAGACACAACACCCGCGCCGCTGGAGGGTTCGCAAGCCGCCAGCGACACCCTGGCCGACCCGGCTGCCGAAAGCGCCGAGATGCGCGAAGTGGTGCTGGTCACCGGCATCTCCGGGTCCGGCAAATCGGTGGCGCTGCATGCGCTGGAGGACGCCGGCTTCTTCTGCGTGGACAACCTGCCTCCCGAACTGCTGCCTGACTTTCTGCGCCTGGAGCATCAACGTTCGCACCGCCGCGTCGCCATTGCGGTGGACGTGCGCAGCGCAGGCTCGTTGCCCTACCTGCTGCCGCTCATCAAACAACTGCGCGGCGAAGGCCTGACGGTGCGGGCGCTGTTCCTGGACGCCGGCACCGACGCGCTGGTGCGCCGATTTTCCGAGACGCGCCGGCCGCACCCGCTGTCCGATGCGCACGCCGACGCCCAGCCGTCGCGCCGCCGCGGAGACCAGGCCGCCGGCGGACGCCGCGGGCTGATCGACGCCATCGAACTCGAACGCGAATTGCTGGCGGAGTTGCGCCAGATCTCCACCGTGATCGACACCAGCCAACTGCGCCCGGCCCAGCTGCGTGTGTGGATGCGCGACCTCGTGCGCGCCCAGGACAGCCGGCTGACCCTGGTGTTTGAAAGCTTTGCTTTCAAGCATGGTGTGCCGCTGGACGCCGACTATGTGTTCGACGTGCGCGTGCTGCCCAACCCGCACTACATTCGCGAGCTGCGGCCGCTGACGGGGCGCGACGAAAGCGTCGCGCAGTACCTGCAGGCCCAACCGGATGTGGGCGAGATGATGTCGATGATCGACGCCTTTCTGTCACGCTGGCTGCCGGCGTTCGAGGACGACCAGCGCAGCTACCTCACCGTGGCCATCGGCTGCACCGGCGGGCAGCACCGCTCGGTCTATTTCGTCGAGACCCTGGCCTACCGTTTTGGCGGCAGGGTGGCCACGCTGATTCGGCACCGGGAACTGGACGCTCGCGACTGAGCGGTTGCCAGCCGGCGCCCCGTTGAATCGCCCACCGCTTGGTCACGTCCGAACTGCCGCTGTTCCCACTGCAGACGGTGCTGTTTCCGGGCGGTCTGCTGAGCTTGAAGGTGTTCGAGGCGCGCTACCTCGACCTCATGGTCGCGTGCCTGCGCGAGCAGCGGCGGTTTGGTGTGGTCGCCCTGCGGACGCAGCCGCACAACGGTGCGCCCGATCCGTCCGCGGACTTTGAAGCCACCGGCGTCGTGGCCGAACTGATCGAGGTGGACACGATGCGCGCCGGCATGCTGCAAGTGAGCTGCCGTGGCATGCAGCGTTTCGCGTTGGCCGCGCCGCGGCAGCAGGCCGACGGCTTGTGGCTGGCCGCCACAAGCACCTTGCCCGACGACGTGGAGGTACCCCCCGCCGCCGCTTTGCTGGACACCGTCAAAGGCCTGGCCAACGCCATTGCAACCCTCAAAAGCCAGGGCGCACACCCGTTCTTGCAGCCCTACCAATTCGATCAGGCCGGCTGGGTGGCCAACCGTTGGTGCGAAATCCTGCCGATCTCGATGAGCGCCAAACAAAAGCTGATGGAACTTGCCGACCCTGAGTTGCGGCTGCAACTCGTCGATGAATATTTGCGCAGCAAGGGTGTGGTGTAGGGCCACCCCGCCGAGCGGCCAACCACGGCGCGGTTCAAGGCAACAGCAACTTGCGCAGCGGCGCAGGCAGGCCGCTGGCCAGCGCCTCATCCAGGCTGAACCAGCGGCCCGTGGGCCATGGGCGCACCAGTTCGGCAATGCGTGATGCAGCGGTTCGGGCCGGCACGCTCCAGCGCACCGGATGCAGGGTCCAGTCCAGGTGGGTCAGCGTGTGGGTGAAGCTGGGCAGCGGCTCGGGCGTTCCGGGCCAGCGGGCGCTTGCTTGTTCGAAGGCGGCGACCGACTCCAACTCCGGCAGGCTCCACAGCCCTGCCCACACGCCGGTTGGCGGGCGCTGCTGGAGCCAGACCCCGTGCCGCCATTGCAGCCACAGCCAGACGTGCTCGCGCCGGCCCCGCTTGAGCTTGCGGGTCTTGACCGGGTAGCGGTCCTGCTGCGATTCGCGCGCCGCCACGCAGGACCCGTGCACCGGGCACGACGCGCATCGCGGCGCCCGCGCCAGGCACAGCGTGGCGCCCAGGTCCATCAGCCCCTGGGTGTAAGCCTCGATGCCCTGGTCCGGCAACAGCGAGGTGGCAAGCGCCCAGAGTTCTCGCTCTTGAGCCGCCCCGGCCAGGTCACCGCCAAAGCCCAGCACGCGCGTCAGCACCCGCTTGACGTTGCCGTCCAGAATGGCGGCCCGTTCACCGAAGCAGAAGGCTGCAATGGCAGCCGCTGTGGAGCGGCCGATGCCCGGCAGCGCCGCCAACGCTGCGCTGCTGGAAGGGAAATGCCCGCCGTGCTCGCCGACCACCGCCTGCGCGCAGCGGTGCAGGTTGCGCGCCCGGCTGTAGTAACCCAGCCCGCTCCACAAGGCGAACACGGCGTCGAGCGGCGCGGCAGCCAGCGCCGCCACATCCGGGAACGCTTGCAGAAAGCGCGGGTAGTACGCCTGCACCGTGGCCACCTGGGTCTGCTGCAGCATGACCTCGGAGAGCCAGACGCGATAGGGATCGCGGGTGTTTTGCCACGGCAGCGTGTGACGGCCGTGCCGGCGCTGCCATTCGACGACCTGGGTCGCGAACGAGGGGGCGCGCTTCAACCGGGCCTATCTCAAGCCGGTCAAGCCTGCGCGAGCCGAAGCAGCGGCGACTCCGCTTCGTCCTCGAGATCAAGCTCGAGGTCGAGCGAAATCAAGGCGTCGATCACGTGCATCGGCGCGGCGCAAGCCTGCTCGCGCAGCGATTCGATCAGCTCGGTGGCCCGGGTGAGCATCACCTGCGAACGATGGTCCTGGCCCTCCAGCTCGCTGATGCGCTCCTCCAGATCACCCGCCGCGGCCTGAACGCGTTCCAGCGCTTCGCGCCGGTGCCGGAAGTTGCGCCTTCTGTCGCGCAGCTGCGAGTCCACCTGGGCCGACGCGGTCTTGTTCCACAGCTCGACCTCGCCGCTGGCGTTTTCGAACACCACGCGCAGGCGCGACACCAGCATGCGCCGGAACTGCGCCATGAACTTGGGGCTCGCCAGGCGCAATGCCTGCGTCGGCCCGAGGTACTGAACATAGTTGCGCTCGATCAGCGCGAGTTCGCGCTCGAAACGTTCCAGCTCAGGCCCCTTGGTGAGCGCCAGACTGAACCCGAACTCCGCGTTCATGCGGCCGAATGACACGCCGAGCATCTCGCGCGTCTCGACACTGCGCTGCTGCGCCAGGGTCAGCAAGCCCTGAAGCCGGTGGCACAAGGCCGTGAACGCCTTCTTGGCGCCGAGGTTCAGGAACGAGGCATTCATGCTCGCTTCCATCTGACCCACTTCTTCATGCAGACGGTCTGTGGACAGGCCGACCAACTGCTCTTTGAGAATGCGGCTGTGCACCGAGCGCATCGCCTGCAGGCGGGACGTGCACTGCTCGAACTCCTCGGTCTCGGCGTCGATGCGTTGCAGCATCAGTTCGAGCTTGGCGCCGCTCTTGCCCCGCAGGCCGCGCAACTCCAGCAGCTGCTCGGCAAGCTGGCGCCTGCCGTCACCCAGGCGCCGCGCCATGTGGGTCTCGACCTGCTGCGCGGCGCTCAACACCATCCGCTCCAGCACCTCCCGGCGTTGGGGCAGAAGCTGGGCGCCCAGCGCGGCTTCGAGTTCGAGCAGGCGACTGCCGCGCAACTCGTCGTCGTCACCCGCCACGCGCGCGGCAAGCGCCTGCCGCGCCGACAGCGGAAATACGCGGTCGGCGGACACGTCGAGCGTGCGCGCCGTATTGCGCCGCTGGCTGGCGATTTGCTCGTCGACCTGTTCGGCCTTCAGCAAGACGTCGCGCAGCGTGTCGATCTTGTTCAACACCACGAAACGAGACATCGCCTGCGTGTTCAGGTGATCGCGCCAGATGGCAATGTCGGACTTGGTGACGCCCGTGTCCGCGCCGAGCACGAACACCGTGGCATGGGCGCTGGGCAACAGGCTCAGCGTCAATTCGGGTTCGGCGCCGATCGCATTCAGCCCAGGCGTGTCCAGCACCACCAGGCCCTGCTTGAGCAAGGGATGCGGGTAGTTGATCAGCGCGTGGCGCCAGGCCGGCACTTGAACGCGACCCAGCTCGTCGACCGGCGGATTGTCCTCAAGCTGCTGGTCGTCCCAGAACCCGAGTTCGCGCGCGCTGTCCTTGGGCATCCACTCGGTGTGCGTCACCTCCAGCAGCGCCTGGGCCAGTTGCTCCGGGTCGTCCACCCGCAAGGGCATGTGCCGCCACGCGCGCGGCTGCGAGCGCAACTCACTCAGCGGCAGTCCCTCCAGCCGCGACTCGATCGGAAGCAAAGAGAGCATGGGGCTTTGCGAACCGTCCCACGCCAATTCCACCGGACACATGGTGGTGCGGCCAGGCGACGCAGGCAACACCCGCCGGCCCGCGTCGGAAAAAAAGATGGCGTTGATCAGCTCGGACTTGCCGCGCGAAAACTCTGCCACGAAGGCCACGATGAGCTTGTCGCTGCCCAGCCGCGCGCGCAGCGTGTCGAGCTGCGAAGCAACCGGTTGATCGATCAGTTCATGAGCTTGCAGGAACTGAGCCAGCCCGTCCAGGCGATCGACCAGCGAACTGCGCCAACCACTCAAGGCATCAAGACTGCCGGCGAAAGAAGGGGTCATGGAAATGAGGCGCGACACGGCAAAGAAAGACCGCTGAAACATGGTAGCTCAAGGCCTGCCGTGGAGCTGGGATTAAACATATGCTCACCAAAAGAACCGGCGCCTGGGCGCTGACTCGTTAACCACTGCTCACTCTTTCGGCTCCGACACGTCGCGTCGTCGAAACACGGGGTCCGCGTCCGCAGCCGGTGTCGAGCCGCTATCTCAGCGCCGCTGGCACCCCGGGCAGAAGAACGTGGCGCGCTGGCCTTGCACCACGCGGCGAACGGTCGCAGCGCAGCGCGGGCAGGCTTGACCCGCCCGTCCATACACGGCGGCCTGCAGCTGGAACGCCCCGGCCATCCCATGCGCATCGCGAAAATCACGCAGGGTCGAGCCCCCGAGTTCAAGCGCGCGAGACAGGGTCAGCCGCAGCGCCGCGGCGAGCCGCTCGCAGCGTGCTTTGCCGAGCCGGCCGCTTGGGGTGCGCGGGTCGATCCCCGCCGCGAACAATGCCTCGCAAGCGTAGATGTTGCCCGCGCCGACAACCACATCGCCGGACAGCAGAGCCTGCTTGATGGCCACGCGGCGCCCCCGCGTTGCCGCATGCAAATGGGCGCCGGTGAACCGGGGATCGAACGGCTCCAGACCCAGACCGGCCAGCAGCTTTGCGGCCGGGCCCTGGTCCATCGCCGGTGACCACACCACGGCACCGAATCGGCGCGGATCGGTGAGCCTGAGCGTGCCACGCGTGGTCACCAGGTCAAAGTGGTCGTGTGGCCCTGGCTCGTCCGGAGCCTCGCAAAACGCCAGCGAACCCGACATGCCCAGATGCATCAGCAGCCCGCTGTGCCGCAATGGGAGCCACAGGTACTTCCCGCGCCGCGTTACGACACCCACGGTCTGGCCCGCCAGCACCCGCGGGTCGCAGCCCAGCGGCCAACGCAGCGGTTTGCCGACCCGAACGGACAGAACCCGCGCGCCGTCGATGCGCTGCACAAAGCTCAAGCGTGTGACTTCGACCTCGGGAAGTTCTGGCATGAACGGAATTATCGCGGCGCATCCCGATCACACGTCGCCAGGTTCAGCCCCCAAGACCCCTGCGACGGCGCGGCCTAGAATGAATCTCAGTTTCAGGAGTTCACCGATGCCAGCCCTTTCCTCGCGAACCGCCGCCCCGCGTGCGCTGGTGTCTTTGGTGGCCGCACTGGCCATCGCGCAAGCGGCATCGGCTGCCACGCTGTCATCCAGCAAGGTCGAAAACTCCAGCCTGGACGCGCAGCTGTTTTACCAGTTGCTGATCGGTGAGATCGAGTTGAGAAGCGGCGAAGCGAGCAACGCCTTCGAGGTGCTGCTCGACGCCGCCCGGCGTGCCAAGGATGAACAATTGTTCCGCCGCGCAACGGATGTCGCGCTGCAGGCCAGGGCCGGTGACCAGGCACTGACTGCCGCCAAGGCTTGGCGCACGAGCCTTCCCGAGTCGCAAGAAGCGCTGCGCTACATCGTGCAATTGCTGGTGACCCTGAACCGGGTTCCGGAAACGCTGGAGCCGATGCGCGCTTTGCTGAAAGTCACGCCTGGCGCCCAGCGTTCCGCATCGATCAATTCGCTGCCGCGATTCTTCGGCCGCGCCGCTGACCGCGGCCAGGCCGCCGGCTTGATCGAGCAGGCCGTGCAACCCTATGCCGACGCGCCCGAAACGCGCATTGCGGCGCGCGTGGCCATGGGCCGTGCCTGGCTGGCTGCCGCGGACTCGGCCAAGGCGATCGAACTCGCGCGGCGCGCGCATGCCCAGGATCCGATGGCCGAAGGCCCGGCCATGCTGGCCATCGAAATGCTGCCGGGTTCGGCGCCGGCGGAGGAAATCGTCGCCAGCCATCTGAAGGCCAAGCCCGCCAGCAACGGCGTGCGCCTGGTTTATGTTCGCGCGCTCACGGCGTCGCAGCGTTACGCCGATGCGATTGCTCAACTGGAGCTCGCCACGCGCACCGAGCCCAAGCTTGCGCCTCCGTGGCTGACGCTCGGGGCCTTGCACCTCGAACTGCGGCACCCGGTCGAGGCCCATGCAGCGCTGGACACTTATGTTCGCCTCGTGGAATCGGGCGCCACGGTGAACCCCAATCCACCAGAGGCGCCGGCCGAGGACGATGACGAAGCGCCCAACGCGCGCGGCGAGGGCCTGACCCAGGCTTGGCTGCTGCTGTCCCAAGCGGCCGAACAGCAGGGCAACTTTGCCGCTGCGGAAACCTGGCTCGCCAAGGTGGACAACCCGCAGCGAGCGCTGGAGGTGCAGTCGCGCCGCGCCACGCTGCTGGCGCGTCAAGGCAAGGTGGGCGAGGCGCGTGAGCTGATCCGCCGTGTGCCGGAAAAGAGCCCCGAAGACCTTCGCGCAAAGCTGCTCGCCGAAGCGCAGGTGCTGCGCGAGGTCAAGCAGTGGAGCGAGGCGAACGCAGTGCTGACCCAGGCAAACCAAAGGTTCCAGAACGACGCCGACCTGCTGTACGAGCAGTCGATGACGGCCGAAAAACTCAACCGCATGGACGACATGGAGCAGCTGCTGCGCCGGGTGATCGAGATCAAGCCGGACCACCACCACGCGTACAACGCGCTGGGCTATTCGCTGGCCGAGCGCAGTCTGCGCCTGCCCGAAGCCAAGAAGCTGATCCAGAAGGCGCTGGAGTTGAGCCCGAGTGAACCGTTCATCACCGACAGCCTGGGGTGGGTCGAGTACCGCCTGGGCAATCGCGACGAAGCGCTGCGCCTGCTGCGCGCCGCGTACAAGTCACGGCCCGACCCGGAGATCGCGGCACATCTGGGTGAGGTGCTGTGGGTCAGCGGCCAGCGCGATGAAGCGCGGCGCGTCTGGGGCGAGGGCCGCAAACGCGATTCCTCCAACGACGTGTTGCGCGAAACGCTGGCACGCCTGCAGGTCGACCTGTGACCTTGTGGCATCTGGCTGCATGGCCCCTGGTGGTGGCCTTGCTGAGCGGATGTGCGGTGGCCCCGAGGTTGAATCCGGCGCTGGCGGGCGAGCCGCTGTCGGGTCGCCTGTCTGTGCGGGTGGAGGGCCTGGATGGCGCGGCCGCCCGGTCGCTGAGCGCGGCGTTTGAGTTGCAGGGCAATGCTCAGAACGGCAGCCTCAACCTTGCCACGCCGCTGGGCACGGTGCTGGCGCAGGCGCGTTGGGCACCCGGGCTCGTGGTGCTGGCCACGCCGCAGGGCCAGAGCAACTTCACCGATCTGGATGCACTGACCCGCGAGGTGCTGGGTGAAAGTGTGCCGTTGGCCGCTCTGTTCGACTGGCTGCGCGGCCGCCCGTGGCCAGGCGCGGCCAGCACGGCGCTGGTGCCCGCCACCGAGCCCGGCTTCCAACAACTGGGCTGGGCCATCAGCCTGGCGCGCTTCGATGAGGCCTGGGTCGCGGCACAGCGCGAACAGGCTCCGGCGGTGACCGTGCGCGCCAAGCTTGACCGCCCTTGAATGCCATGGCGGTTCGCGCGCTCTTCGATGTGCCCGCGCCGGCCAAGCTGAATCTGTTCCTGCATGTCATCGGGCGCCGAGCCGACGGGTTCCATCTGCTGCAGTCGGTCTTTGTGCTGATCGATTGGTGCGACACCTTGCACTTCGAGCGGCGATCCGATGGCTTGCTGGCCCGGCATGACCTGAGCGCGGCGCTGCCGGCGGACGACCTGTGCCTGCGCGCCGCACGCGCACTGCAAACCCAGAGTGGCACCTCGCTGGGCGCGGACATCTCACTGGACAAACAGCTTCCCTGGGGTGCCGGCATGGGTGGCGGAAGCTCGGACGCGGCCTCGACCCTGTTGGCGCTGAATGTGCTCTGGGGCTTGAATTGGCCGCTTCAGGCGCTGATGAGTCTGGGCCTGAAGCTCGGGGCCGACATTCCGTTCTTCCTGGGTGGGCACAACGCCTTCGTCGAAGGCATCGGCGAGCAGCTCACGCCGTTGCCATTGCCGCGCCAATGGCTGGCGGTGATCAAGCCGTTGGCAAACGTCGCAACCCAGGGCATTTTCCAGAGCCCGCTGCTGGTTCGAACCACCGAAGCGGTTATACTTGAAGGCTTCATTGCGAGTGTTCGCGGGGGCGTTGGCCAAGATTTCGGGCGGGTTTTGGGCGGGTTCGGGCGCAACGATTTGCAGCCCCCCGCGCAAGGAATTTGCCCAGAGATTGCGCTGGCCGCCAGTCGGCTTGAGCTCACATTCGGCAACAGCCGCATGACGGGATCGGGCAGCGCGGTGTTTGCAAGAGCGGGTACGGGCGATCAACCCATGGCGGCAATGCCGGCGCAGCTTGAGGCCGGTTGGGTGGGTCGGATGTGCCGCAGTCTGGAGCTTCACCCCCTGGCCGGGTGGGCGCCGGATTGACAGTGTTCCGGTTCGCAGCGGAGTCGCTGCGAACCCGTGTAGGGGAGTCGCCAAGTTGGTCAAGGCATCGGATTTTGATTCCGACATGCGAGGGTTCGAGTCCTTCCTCCCCTGCCAGATTTCTTGTGTCGCGGTCACGGGTTGGCTGAGCGAATGAGCCTCGACGGAGCGAACGTGCTTTTCAATACCCTGCTGTTCACCGGCAATGCGAACCCTCTGCTATCGCAAGAGATCGTCACGCAATTGGGTGTCGAGCTCGGCAAGGCCAAGGTCGGCCGGTTCTCCGATGGCGAGGTCGACATTGAGATCCACCAAAACGTGCGCGCCCGCGATATCTTCGTGGTGCAGCCCACCTGCGCCCCCACCAACGAAAACCTGATGGAGCTGTGCATCATGGTGGACGCGCTCAAGCGTGCGTCGGCACGGCGTGTCACCGCGGTCATTCCCTACTTCGGCTATGCGCGGCAGGACCGCCGGCCGCGCTCGACGCGCGTGCCGATCAGCGCCAAGGTCGTCGCCAACATGCTGGAGGCGGTCGGCGTGGAGCGGCTGTTGACAATGGACCTGCACGCCGACCAGATCCAGGGCTTCTTCAACATCCCGGTCGACAACATCTACGCGTCGCCGGTGCTGCTGTCGGACCTGCAGTCCAAGCGCTACAGCGACCTGGTGGTCGTCTCGCCCGATGTGGGTGGCGTGGTGCGCGCCCGGGCTCTGGCCAAGCAGCTCAATTGCGACCTGGCCATCATCGACAAGCGCCGCCCCAAGGCCAATGTGTCCGAAGTGATGCACGTGATCGGCGAAATCGAAGGCCGCAACTGCGTGATCATGGACGACATGATCGACACCGCCGGCACGCTGGTGAAGGCGGCCGAGGTGCTCAAGGAGCGCGGCGCCAAGAACGTCTACGCCTACTGCACCCACGCCGTTTTTTCCGGCCCGGCGCTCGAGCGCATCAAGGCCTCGGCGCTCGATGAAGTGGTCATCACCAACACCATCCCGTTGAGCGAGGATGGAAAAAAATGCAAGAAGGTTCGCCAGCTGTCGGTGGCGTTCCTGTTTGCCGAAACGATTCGCCGCATTTCCGATGGCGAATCGGTCACGTCTTTGTTTGCGGAGCAGAACGCCAACTTCTGATCCTCAAACGGGGCAGCGGCTCAAGAGCCGCTGCAAGCCGGGTCGCAAGACCCACCTTTATGCAATCACCTGGTCGCGGGTGCATTGCTTGCATTGGAGTGAAGTATGAAATTCGTCGCTTTTGAGCGTACGCTGCAGGGGACCGGAGCGAGCCGCCGCCTGCGCAACGCCGCCAAGGTGCCTGGCATCGTCTATGGGGCTGGAACGCCCGCCATGATCGAGCTGGACCACAACGCCCTGTTCTTCGCGCTGAAGAAGGAAGCCTTCCATTCGTCGATTCTCGAAATGGAACTCGCGGGCAGGTCCGAGAACGTGCTGCTGCGCGACTACCAGATGCACCCGTTCCGTCCGATCGTGCTGCACATCGATTTCCAGCGTGTCGATGCCACGACCAAGATCACCAAGAAGGTGCCGCTGCATTTCATCAACGAAGAAAATTCCCCGGCCGTCAAGACCGACAGTTGTGTGGTGAACCACGTCGTCACCGAGCTGCGCATCCAGTGCCTGGCCGCGCAGCTGCCCGAGTTCCTGACGGTGGACCTGGGCGCGTTGGCCAAGGGCCAGTCGCTGCATGTCAACGACATCAAGCTGGCCGACGGCATCAAGGTGATGACCCAGGGCAAGCCGAATCCGGTCATCGTCTCGGTGTCGGCCCAGGCGGCCGAAGAAGAGGTGGTCGTCGCGCCGGTCGTTGCCGCGGCTGCGCCGGCACCGACCAAGGCCAAGAAGACCGAAAAGCAAAACAAGAAGTAAGCCGGCGATCAATCGCTTTGAAGCCCCGCCCCGGCGGGGCTGTTCTTTTTGCGGCTGCAAAGAACGGCCCGAGGCGAGGCCACGATAATCGCGCCCATGATTCGATTGCTGGTGGGCCTGGGCAACCCGGGGCCGGAATATGCGGACACCCGGCACAACGCCGGTTTTTGGTGGATTGACGCCGTCGCAAGGGCGCTGGGCGCCAGGCTTTCGCCGGAGCGCAGCTACTTCGGTCTCGTCGGACGAGTCAGCGCGCCGGGCGGGTCACTATTCTTGCTGCAACCCATGACCTTCATGAACCTGTCGGGCAAGTCGGTGGCGGGGTTGGCGCGCTTCTTCAAAATCGCCCCGGACGAGATTCTGGTCGCCCATGACGAGCTCGATCTGATGCCCGGCCACGTGAAGATGAAGTTCGGCGGCGGCCACGCCGGGCACAACGGCTTGAAGGACATCCATGCACAACTCGGAACGCCGGAGTACTGGCGGCTGCGGCTGGGCATCGGCCATCCGGGCGTAAAAGCCGAGGTGGTCGACTACGTGTTGCGCAAGCCGGCGCCGGAACAGCGCGAGGCAATTATTTCGGCCATCGAGCTGACGCTGCCGGCGCTCGATCTGTTGTTGGCCGGCGAGATGGAGCGCGCCATGATGAAAGTCCACGCCAAGCCGCCGCGCCCAAAATCGCCCAAACCGGACGCCAAGATCTCAACCGATACCGAGGAGCCCTCCAAATGAAACAGCTTGCCGTCGCCCTGTGCGTCGCATGGTTGGCCTGCGGCGCGCAGGCGCAGACGCAGACGCAGTCCAGACCCCAGGCGATCTACCGCTGCGGGCCGAATGGGACCGAGTACTCGCAAGCGCCTTGCCCGGGCGGCAAGCTCGTCGAGTCGTCCGATCCACGCTCCGCCGCGCAGCGCGAAGAAGCCATTCGTGTGGCCGCGCAAGAGCGCAAAAAGGCGGCCGAGCAGGAGCGCGAGCGGCGTGCACAGCAGGCCAGTACACGACCGGCGCAGGCTGCGGGCTTCAACGGGAGGCCCCCACCGCCTGAGGCGGCTGCGTCCGGCGCCGACCGCGGCAAGACTCGCAAGAGGGCGTCGAAGACCAAGCTCGACAACACGACCGATTTCGTGGCGGTGGAACCCGGCGCGAAAAGGAAGCGCGTGCGCAAATAGCACAGCGTTGAGATCAACCTTGGGCGGGCTGCTCGACCGCGGCGGCCTGTTGCAGGCGGCGGTATTTCGCCCACAGCGACTGGTTCGTTTCCACGTGGGCCGGGTTGATTGGAATGCAGCTCACCGGACACACCTGCACGCACTGCGGTTCGTCGAAATGGCCGACACATTCGGTGCAGCGTGCCGGGTCGATCTGATAGATCTCCGCGCCCATGCTGATCGCCTGGTTCGGGCATTCGGGCTCGCACACATCACAGTTGATGCATTCGTCGGTGATCAGCAGTGCCATGGACCCTCCTTCTCGCCGACGAATACGGCACCCGCTTGCAAGCGCGTGCCGCGCATGCCGGCGCAAGGCATGCCTTGCGGATTCCCGTCATGCGTGTCGGTGATCAGCAGTGCCATGGCGTGCTCAGGCCTCCGACGGCTTTACGCGCTGCTGCAAGCGGGCCAGAACCGAGGGTGAAACGAACTTGGAGACATCACCACCCAGGGTAGCGATCTCACGCACAAAAGTTCCTGAGATGAACTGGTGTTTGTCGCCCGGGGTCAGGAAGACGGTTTCGACCTCGGGCATCAGCTGCCGGTTCATGCCGGCCATTTGAAATTCATACTCGAAGTCGCTCACGGCGCGCAAGCCGCGCACCACCACCTTGCCGCCATGGCCGACCACAAAGTCCCGCAGCAAGCCGCGGAACGCGAGCACCTCGACATTGGGATACTGGGCCGCCAGCTCGGTGGCAATCTCCAAGCGCTCGTCGACTGCAAACATGGTGCGCTTGTGGTGCCCTGCCGCCACGGCGACGATCAATCGCTCGAACAGGCGGCTGGCCCGGCGCATCAAGTCCTCATGCCCCAAGGTCATGGGATCGAAGGTGCCGGGATAAACGGCGGTGAGTCGTGTCACGGAAGTCAATGCTCGCTCCACGCGGTTTGGTTGCGATTGCAGTGTAGCTGGCCGGCCCATCAAGCCGCGTTGGCCCGCTTCTGCGCCAGGCAAAAATGAACGGCGCCTGCCCTGCCCTGGCGGTGCATCGTCAACCCGTGCAGCGACGGCGCATCGGGCGCCATCGCATGACCCGATTCGATGTAGACGAAGCCGTCAGGCACGAGCAAACGAGCCGCGGCGCTGACCGCGGGCTCCAGCAGTTTCGAGTCGAACGGCGGATCGACAAACACCAGCTCGAAGCTGTGCGGCTGGCAGCGCGCCATCCACGCCAATGCCTCGGCATTGTCAACACGCAGGGACGTGGCCTTCAGCCGCTGCCTCGCCTGCTCCAGGCTGGCTGCGAGTTTGCGGTCGCGTTCGAGCAGCACCACCTGCGCGGCGCCTCGCGATGCGGCCTCAAAACCCAACGCGCCCGAACCGGCAAAGGCGTCGAGGCAGCGCCAGCCGGCCAGGTCCTGGCCCAACCAGTTGAACAGCGTCTCCCGCACACGGTCGGGCGTGGGTCGAAGGCCGGGAAGGTCGGCAACGGCAAGTTTGCTGCGCTTCCACTGGCCCCCGATGATGCGAACTTCACGCGCAGGCGCGCTGCTGGACAAGCTCACAGCCGCACCGGGATGCCGTCGCGCGCCATCAGCGCCTTGGCCTGGCCCACCGTGAACTCGCCGTAGTGAAAGATGCTGGCCGCCAGCACCGCGTCGGCTCCGCCCACGCGGACGCCTTCGGACAAATGTTCGAGCGCGCCCACACCGCCGGATGCGATCACCGGCACGCTGACCGCGTCGCTGACGGCGCGGGTCAGCGCCAGATCAAAACCGATCTTCGTGCCGTCACGGTCCATGCTGGTCAGCAAAATCTCACCGGCGCCGTGCTCGGTCATTTGCTTTGCCCACGCCACCGCGTCCAGGCCAACGTTTTTGCGCCCGCCATGGGTGTAGACATCCCAGCCCGCGCCCCTTGCGGCCAGGTCTGCGCCGGTGCGCCGTTTGGCATCGATGGCCACCACGATGCACTGGGCGCCGTACTTCTGCGATGCATCCCGGATGACCTGCGGGTTGGCCACGGCGGCCGAGTTGAAGCTGACCTTGTCGGCCCCGGCATTGAGCAGCCGGCGCACGTCGGCCACCGATCGCACGCCGCCGCCAACGGTCAGCGGAATGAACACCTGCGAGGCCACCGCTTCGATGATGTGCAGGATCAGGTCGCGGCCGTCGCTGGTGGCGGTGATGTCGAGAAAGGTCAGCTCGTCGGCGCCCTGCTCGTTGTAGCGGGCGGCGATTTCAACCGGATCGCCGGCATCGCGCAGTTCGACGAAGTTGACGCCCTTGACGACGCGGCCGCCGGTCACGTCCAGGCAGGGGATGATGCGTTTGGCCAGCATGTGCGCGTGATGTCCGTTGGATGAAGAAGCGGCCGTCGAAGCCGGGTCAGCGCGGGAATCAGGCCGATCCCGCCCCGTTCAATTCGTCGGCACGCGCCTGCGCCGCGGCGAAATCCAGGGCGCCGCTGTAGATGGCGCGCCCACAGATCACACCCTCGATGCCCTGGTCCTGCACGGAACACAGGCGCTCGATGTCGGCCATGTGCCCCAAGCCGCCCGAGGCGATCACCGGAATGCTCAGCGCCTGCGCCAGCCGAACCGTGGCCTCGATGTTGATGCCGGTGAGCATGCCGTCGCGGCCGATGTCGGTGTAGATCACGCCTTCGACGCCGTAGTCCTCGAACTTCTTGGCCAGGTCCACCACCTCGTGACCGGTGAGCTTGCTCCAGCCGTCGGTGGCCACCTTGCCGTCCTTGGCGTCCAGGCCGACGATGATGTGCCCGCCGAACGCGCTGCACGCGTCGCGCAGGAAGCCGGGGCTCTTCACGGCCGCGGTGCCGATGATGATGAAGCTCAGGCCGTCGTCGAGATAACGCTCGATGGTGTCCAGGTCGCGAATGCCACCACCGAGCTGCACCGGGATTTCTTCCCCCACCTCGGCCAGGATCGCCTTGATGGCCGCTTCGTTCTTGGGTTTGCCGGCGAACGCGCCGTTCAGGTCCACCAAGTGCAAGCGCCGCGCGCCGGCGTTGACCCAGCGCCGCGCCATGGCCGCCGGGTCTTCGCTGAAGGTGGTGGCGTTTTTCATGTCGCCTTGTTGCAGGCGGACACAGTGACCGTCTTTCAGGTCGATCGCAGGGATCAGCAGCATGGCCGGGAGGCTGGTGTTGGAGAGGATGTCACCCGCGGAAAATGTGGCGCTTCGGCCGCGATCGCGTTCAGGGATTCCAGTGGAGGAAATTGCGGTACAGGGCCAGGCCGTGCTCGGCGCTCTTTTCGGGGTGAAACTGAGTGGCGAAAATGTTATCGCGAGCCAGCGCGCAGGTAAAGCGGCTGCCATAGTCGGTTTCCCCCACACTGTGGTGCGGGTCCGACGGGCGGGCGTAGAAGCTGTGCACGAAATAGAAGTACGCGCCGTCCGGAATGCTGGCCCACAGCGGGTGCGCGCGAACCTGGTGCACGCGGTTCCAGCCCATCTGGGGCACTTTGTAGCGGCTGCCGTCGGGTTGCAGGCGGCCTTCCAGCCGGAAGCGGATGACCTCCCCGTCCATCAGCCCCAGGCCGGGCGTGCCGGCGGCGTCAAGACCTTCTTCGCTGCGCGTGAGCAGCATCTGCATGCCGATGCACACGCCCATCAGCGGCTTGTGAGCGGCCGCGTGCAGCACCGCGTCGTGCAGGCCGGACTCGCGCAGTTCGCGCATGCAATCGGGCATCGCGCCCTGGCCCGGCAGCACGACGCGCTCGGCCGCGAACACGTCGTCGGGTTTGGAAGTGACGATCACGTCCACCCCCGAGCCGCGCGCGACATGCATAACCGCCTGCGACACCGAGCGCAAATTGCCCATGCCGTAGTCGACGACGGCCACCGTGCGCGTCACAGCCCCGCTCCCCAGGCATTCCGGCTCATGTCAAAGCGACCCCTTGGTCGACGGGATCACGTCGGCGGCCCGCGGGTCGATCTCCAGCGCCATGCGCAGCGCTCGGGCGAAGGCCTTGAACACCGTTTCGCATTGGTGGTGGGCGTTGTCGCCGTGCAGGTTGTCGATGTGCAAGGTGACACCGGCGTGGTTCACGAAACCCTGGAAAAACTCGTAAACCAGTTGCGTGTCGAGCCCACCGATCATGCCGGCCTTGAACGGCACACGCATGTGCAGGCTGGGGCGGCCCGAGAAGTCGATCACCACCCGGCTGAGCGCCTCGTCCAGCGGCACGTAGGCGTGGCCATAACGGCGCAGGCCGCGTTTGTCGCCGACCGCCTTGGCCATCGCCTGGCCGACAGTGATGCCCACGTCTTCCACCGTGTGGTGGCCGTCGATGTGAAGGTCGCCCTTGGCATCGATCTCCAGGTCGATCAGGCCGTGGCGGGCGATCTGGTCGAGCATGTGGTCGAAGAAGCCGATTCCGGTGGCGAGTTGGGCCACGCCGGTGCCGTCCAGGTTGAGGCGAACGCGGATCTGGGTTTCCGCGGTGTTGCGTTGAACTTCGGCAATGCGGGGGGTCACGGTCATGACAAACTCTTCTGCAGCGCTTGCAGCATCTGTTGATTCTCCGGCGGTGTGCCCACGGTCAGCCTGAGGCAGTCTTTGAGCAGCGGGTGCAGCGCCGAAACATTCTTGACCAGCACGCCCAGCGCCTTCATGCCTTCGAACGTGCGCTTGGCGTCGGCTACGCGCGCCAGGATCATGTTCGCCTGGCTGGGGAACGGCGTCACGCCCTTGATGCCTTTGAGCGCCACCAGCAGCGCATCACGTTCGCTGCGGATCGCCGCCGCCTGGCGGGCGTACTCGTCGGCATGCTCCAGGGCAAACAAGGCCGCCTCGCAATTGAGCACGCTGATGTTGAACGGCGGGCGCAGCTTGTCGACTTCAGCGATCAGCTCGCGCCGGCCCATCAGGTAGCCGATGCGCACGCCGGCCAGGCCGAACTTGCTCATCGTGCGCATCAGCAGCACGTGTGGGTGGCGCACCAATCGCTGCATCGAATCGCGCGCGGCGAACGGCTGGTAGGCCTCGTCCATCACCACCAGGCCGGGCGCGGCGTCGATGATCGCGTCGATGGAAGCGTCGTCCCACAAATTCGCGGTCGGGTTGTTCGGATAGGCCAGGTAGATCAGACCCGGCTGGTGCTTGCGCACGGCCGCCAGCATGGCGGGCAGGTCCAGCTCGAAGTCAGCGGTGGTGGGCACACCGACGAACTTCAGGCGCTGCAGCTTGGCCGACAGTTCGTACATCACAAAGCCAGGCAGCGGCGCCAGCACGGTGGCGCCCGGCACGTCGCAGGCCAGCGTGAGCATGGTGATCAACTCGTCCGATCCGTTGCCCAACATGATGTCGCAGCCCGGCGGTATGTGCGCATGGGCCGCCAGCGCGGCACGCAGCACGTCACCGCGCTCGGCGGGGTAGCGGTTTAGCGCCACGGCGCCGAGCCGCTCGCCGAGCGCGCGTTGCAGCGGTTCGGGCAGGCGGAACGGGTTTTCCATGGTGTCGAGCTTGACCAGCCCGGCGCTGGGCTGCACCGCATAGCCGTGCATGGACTGCAGGTCCTGGCGGATGTGGCGCGACATGCGTTGGGAAAGGGTGTTCATGGAGAGGTGTTTATGTCAGGCTGTCGAGCATTTCAGGCCCGACCAAAAATGGGTTGAGGATGCGCACCTTGTCGATAAGTTGGTCGTGCGGTAGGTCTTCGGTCAACATCAGCGTGCAGCCCTGCTGCTGGGCGGCAGCGACCATCAGCGCGTCCCAGTAGCTCAGGCCGAAGCGGCTCTCCACCGCCCAGGCGGTCTCCACCGTCGGATGGTCAATCGCCCAAGGCCGCCAGTGCTGGTAGCGGCGCACCTCGGCGCGCGCATCGCCGGCGGCGACGGCGCTGCTGAACTTCTTGCGCGCGTTGCTGTAGTACTCGTTCAGTACCTGGGTGCTGATGCGCCCGCAGCGGCGTTCCCAGCACGTGGCGATCCAGGCGCGGGCCTTGTCGCGCTTGGCCGTGTCCCGATCATCGATGCCATACAGCAACACGTTGGTGTCAAGAAACACCTCGGCGGTCACTTTCGCCCCCGGTCGTAAATCTCGTCGCGGGTGAGGTAGGGCCCGGTCGAGATGCCGAAACTCTTGAATTCCAACGCCTCGCGCATGGCACGCTCGTAAGCATCGTCGTGCCGCATCTTCTCGGCGACCAACTCGCCGACCAGCTTGGACACGCTGGTATTGAGCCGCGCCGCTTCCATGCGGGCCCAGTCGGCAACGCTGTCGTCCATGGTGATGGTGACGTTCTTCATCGTGCTCTCGTTTCACGAACTTCGTGAAACACAATCTTCGTGCAACACGATATTCGTGTCAAGAGGAAGTCAGGCGCATTTCTGCTGCGCGGGCATGCGCCTGCAAACCTTCACCGTACGCCAGCTCAGCGGCGACCGGCCCCAGTTTGCGAGCGCCCGCTTCGCTCACTTCGATCAAGCTGCTTCGCTTTTGGAAGTCGTACACACCCAGCGGCGACGAGAAGCGCGCCGTGCCCGAGGTGGGCAGCACATGGTTCGGCCCGGCGCAATAGTCGCCCAGGCTTTCGCTGGTGAAGGCGCCCAGGAAGATCGCTCCCGCGTGTTTGAGCCGCGGCTCCCAGCGCTGCGGATCGGCGGAGCTGATTTCCAGATGTTCGGGTGCGATGCGGTTGGAGATGTCGCAGGCTTCTTCCATGCTGCGCGTCTGAATCAACGCGCCGCGGCCTTCGAGCGACGCACGGATCACCTCACGGCGCGGCATCTCGGGCAGCAGCCTTTCCATCGCTGCCAACACCCGCGCGATGTAGTCCGCATCCGGGCACAACAGAATGCTTTGCGCCAGCTCGTCGTGCTCGGCCTGGCTGAACAAGTCCATCGCCACCCAGTCGGGCGGCGTGCTGCCATCGGCCAGCACCAAAATTTCACTCGGCCCTGCGATCATGTCAATGCCCACCGTGCCGAACACCCGCCGCTTGGCGCTGGCCACGTAAGCGTTGCCAGGCCCGGTGATCTTGTCCACGGCCGGCACCGTGGCCGTGCCGTAGGCCAGCGCGCCGACCGCCTGCGCGCCACCGATGGTGAACACCCGGTCGACTCCGGCCACCGCGGCGGCGGCCAATACCAGCGTGTTGCGCACCCCTTGCGGTAAGCCCTCGGCGGAGCCCGAACCGCCGGTTGCGATGCTGCCCTGCACGGGGGTCGGCACCACCATGATGATCTCGCCCACCCCGGCCACCTTGGCGGGAATGGCGTTCATCAGCAGGCTCGACGGATACGCCGCCTTGCCGCCCGGAACGTAGATGCCCACCCGGTCCAGCGGCGTGACCTTCTGGCCGAGCAAGTTGCCGTCTTCGTCGCGGTACTGCCAGGAGCGGCCACAGGCTTCGAGCTGCCGTTGGTGATAACTGCGCACTCGGTGGGCGGCAAACTCGAGAGCGTTGCGCTGTGCAGGCGTGATGGCGCCAAGCGCGGCATGCAGCTCGCCCTGGCCGATCTCCAACGCCGCCACCGACGCCGCCTTCAAACCATCGAAGCGCAGCGTGTACTCCAGCAGCGCCGCGTCGCCGCGCGAACGCATGTCGTCGAGGATCGCCCCCACGCGCTGCTCGATCGCATGGTCGGTCTCGGCCGACCAATGCCGCACACGCTGGAAGCCGGCCTCGAAACCCGCCGCGCGGGTGTTCAGCTGGCGGATGTTGATTGACATGGGTTCACCGGCATGGCGTCAGGCGATGGCCGCCGCGAACGCATCGATGATCGCGCGAATCGGCTCGCGCTTGAGCTTGAGCGCGGCCTGGTTGACGATCAATCGGGACGAAATCTGCATGATTTCTTCCACCTCGATCAGGTGGTTCGCCTTCAACGTGCTGCCGGTCGACACCAGGTCGACGATGGCGTCGGCCAGCCCCGTCAGTGGCGCCAGCTCCATCGAACCGTACAGCTTGATCAGATCGACGTGCACACCTTTGTTGGCGAAATGATCGCGCGCTATTTGCGTGTACTTGGTGGCCACTCGAATCCGCGAACCCTGCTTTACCGCGCCGGCATAGTCGAAGTCGGCACGCACGGCCACGCTCATGCGGCATTTGGCGATGTTCAGGTCCAGCGGCTGGTACAGGCCCTGGCCGCCATGTTCGATCAGCGTGTCCTTGCCCACCACACCCAGGTCGGCACCGCCGTACTGCACATAGGTCGGCACGTCGCTGGCACGCACCAGCACCAAGCGCACGTCGGCCCGATGGGTTGCGATGATCAGCTTGCGGCTCTTCTCGGGGTCTTCGCCGACGTTGATGCCAGCCGCCGTCAGCAGCGGCAGGATTTCGTCGAAGATCCGCCCCTTGGACAAGGCCAGCGTGATCATTTCACTCTCTCGATGTCCGCGCCAATCCCGCGCAGCTTGGTTTCCATCTGGTCGTAGCCGCGGTCCAGATGGTAGATGCGGTCGACCATGGTTTCGCCATCAGCCACCAGCCCGGCGATAACCAGGCTGGCCGAAGCCCGCAGGTCGGTGGCCATCACTGTGGCGCCGGACAGCTTCTCGACGCCCTGCACCATCGCCAGGTGCCCATCGACCTCGATCCTCGCGCCCAAGCGCAGCAGTTCGTTCACATGCATGAAGCGGTTTTCGAAGATGGTCTCGGTGACCTTGGACGCGCCGATCGCAATGCAATTGAGCGCCATGAACTGGGCCTGCATGTCGGTCGGGAATGCCGGGTACTCGGCGGTGCGAAAGCTCACGGCATTCGGGCGGCGGTGGTTCTTGACCCGAATCCAGTCGTCGCCGGCTTCGATGCTGATGCCCGCCTCACGCAGCTTGTCGATCACCGCGTCGAGGTGGCCCGCATGCGCGCGTTTGAGCACCACATCACCGCCGGCGGCCGCCACGGCACACAGGAAGGTGCCGGTCTCAATGCGGTCCGGCACGATGCGGTGTGCCACGCCGTTCAGGCGCGCCACCCCTTGAATGCGGATGCGGCTGCTGCCGTGGCCTTCGATGCGCGCGCCCATCTTGATCAGCATCTCGGCCAGGTCGGGAATCTCGGGTTCCTGCGCGGCGTTCTCCAGCACCGTCTCGCCTTCAGCCAGCGTCGCGGCCATCAAGAAATTTTCGGTGCCGGTCACGGTGACCATGTCGGTCGTGATCCTGGCGCCCTTCAAGCGCTTCGTCTTGGCAATGATGTAGCCATGCTCGACCGTGATCTCTGCGCCCATCGCCTGCAGGCCCTTGATGTGCTGGTCCACCGGCCGCGAGCCGATGGCGCAGCCGCCGGGCAACGACACGGTGGCCTCGCCGAACCGCGCCAGCAACGGGCCCAGCACCAGGATCGAAGCGCGCATGGTCTTCACCAGCTCGTACGGCGCTTCGGGCGAGCTCAGGCCACTGGCGTCCAGCGCCACCGTGTCGGGTTGAGAGTCGCTGCGCTCGGCTTTCACACCCATGCTGCGCAGCAGCTTGCACGCGGTGTTGACATCCTGCAGGCGCGGCACGTTGCTCAGCGTCACCGGCTCGGCCGTCAGAATCGCCGCGCACAACTCGGGCAATGCGGCGTTCTTCGCGCCGGAGATGGTGACTTCGCCTTCAAGACGCCGGCCGCCGCGGATGAGAAGTTTGTCCATGAGCTCGGTTCAGTGCCCAGGTTCCAAGCGGCCATTGATTCTGCGGGCGCAGGCTCAACCGCGGCAGTGGAACACCGCGGCGGGTTTCAGTGGTGTTGGGCGGTGGCCGAACTCGGGTTGGCAGCCCATTCGGCGGGCGTCAGCGTCTTCATCGAGAGGGCGTGGATTTGCTCCCGCATTCTATCGCCCAGCGCCTTGTAAACCCGCTGGTGGCGCGCCACCCGGGTGGTGCCTTCAAATTCGGCCGACACGATGGTGGCGAAGAAATGGCGCCCATCGCCTTCCACCTCGATGTGCTCGCATTGCAGCCCTTGCGCGATAAAGCGCTGGACTTCGTTGGGGGTCGGGTCGGCCATCCATAAATTATCGCTCAGTACGGCGCCGGGCCGCCCCAAGCCGGACTGCGCCCCTCGGGGGCAGGAGCGCAGCGACTGGGGGGCTCAGTCCGAGCGCCGGGCCGCCCCAAGCCGGACTGCGCCCCCTGGGGGCAGAAGCGCAGCGACTGGGGGGCTCAGTACGGCGCCGGGCCGCCCCAAGCCGGACTGCGCCCCTTGGGGGCAGGAGCGCAGCGACTGGTGGGGCTCAGTCCGAGCGCCGGGCCGCCCCAAGCCGGACTGCGCCCCTTGGGGGCAGGAGCGCAGCGATTTGGGGGGCTCATTCAATGCCTGATCTTGTAGCCCGTGCGAAGCAGGTGCAGGCAGATACCGCACACCAGCACCAGGCTCGTGCCCACGACGGCCAGGCTCACCCACGGCGACACGTCGCTGACGCCGAAGAAGCCATGTCGAAAACCGTCGATCATGTAGAAGAACGGGTTCAGGTGGCTTGCCGTCTGCCAGAAGGGCGGCAACGAACCGACCGAATAAAACACACCCGACAAAAACGTCATGGGCATGATGATGAAGTTCTGGAACGCCGCGATCTGGTCGAACTTTTCGGCCCACAGGCCCGCGATCAGGCCCAGCGCGCCCATCATGGTGGCGCCAGCGAGCGTGAACACCAGCACCCACAGCGCTTGGGTGAGGTGAAGCGGCGCAAACCACATCGTGACCCCCAGCACGCCCGCGCCCACCACCACACCGCGCACCACCGAGGCGCCAACGTAGGCCACGAACCAGGCCCAGTGCGACAGCGGCGCAACGAGCAGGAACACCAGGTTGCCGGTGATCTTGCTCTGGATCAGCGAGCTGCTGCTGTTGGCAAACGCGTTCTGCAGCACGCTCATCATCACCAGGCCGGGAATCAGAAAGCTCGTATAGCCGACCTTGTCGAACACCTTCACATGGTCTTCGAGCACGTGGCCGAAGATCAGCAGGTACAGAACGGCCGTGAGCACGGGTGCCGCCACGGTTTGGAAGCTGACCTTCCAGAAGCGCAGCACTTCCTTGTACAGGAGCGTGCGGGTCCCCGACAGAACATGGCCCTCACTCATGCCGCCACCCGCTTCACCGGCTCACCCTGCATGATTTCCAGAAACACGTCCTCGAGATCGGCGCGGCCGATCTCCAGGTCTTCGGGCCTGCAACCGGCTTCGCGCAGCGTGCCGAGAATGGTCTCGACCTCGCGCGCGTCGTGTGCCTTGATTTGCACGATGCGGCCGGTCACGCGCGACTGCGCCGCAAGCCGGGCCGGCAGCGGCGTGTCCATCTTGAAGCGCAGCATCGTGCTCGCCGTGCCGGCCAGCAGCGCCGACGTGCGATCGAGCGCCACCACGCGCCCCTGCTTGAGCATCGCAATGCGGCCGCACAGCGCTTCCGCTTCTTCCAGGTAGTGCGTGGTCAAAAGCACCGTGTGGCCTTCCTTGTTCAGCCGCGCGACAAACTGCCACAAGGTCTGGCGCAGCTCCACATCGACACCCGCGGTCGGCTCGTCCAGCACGATCACCGGCGGGCGGTGCACCAGCGCCTGCGCCACCAGCACACGCCGCTTCATGCCGCCAGAGAGCTGGCGCATGTTGGCGTCGGCCTTCTCAGTCAGGCCCAGGTTGGCGAGCAACTCGTCGATCCATGCGTCGTTCGCTTTGACGTTGGCCCGCACGCCGAAATAGCCGCCTTGGATGCGCAGCGACTCGCGCACGCTGAAGAACGGGTCGAACACCAGCTCCTGCGGCACGATGCCCAGGCTCTTGCGTGCCGCGGCGTAGTCGGTCACCACGTCGTGACCGTGCACCAAGACGCGCCCGCCGGTTGCGCGCGACAGGCCCGCCAGCACGCTGATCAAGGTGGTCTTGCCGGCGCCGTTGGGGCCCAGCAGGCCGAAAAACTCGCCGGCCTCGATGTCGAAGCTGACATCGGCCAGCGCCTGAACCTGGCGGCCGGCGCCCTGGTAGGTCTTGCTGACGTGCTGAAATGAAATGGCGGGCATGCAGGCTGGCATTGTAGGCAGCGTGCCGAGCTGATGCCGCTGCCGGATCGCGCTCTAGGGTCCAGCGCCATTGGACAGCGACGCAACTGGTGCTAGATTGACCCGTCACGACAAGCCCCTTGCATGGCCACCTCCAACAAAAAACCACGCCGCACGGCCGAGCGAATTCTGGAAGTCACGTTGGACCTGTTCAACCGTTTTGGCGAGCCGAACGTGTCGACCACGCTGATCTCGGCCGAACTCGGCATCAGCCCCGGCAACCTGTACTACCACTACCCCGCCAAGGACGAGCTGATCAACAGCCTGTTCGACCGCTACGAGCGCGCGTTGAACGAGTTGCTGCGCGCCGCCGACGGGGTGCGCAACGTCGAGGATGCATGGCTGTTCTTCCACATGCTGTTCGAGCTGATCTGGCAGTACCGCTTTTTGTACCGCGACCTGAACGACCTGCTGTCCAACAACCGCCGGCTGGAGACCCATTTCCAATTCGTGCTGAAGAACAAATCCAAGGCGGTGCAGAGCATCCTTGATGGACTGGGCCGAGGCAACGCGGTGCGCATCGAAGCGCGCGATGTCGAACCCGTCGCCACCGCGATGGTGGTGTTGCTGACCTACTGGCTGAGCTTTGAATATGTGCGCGACCCGCGCAAGGCGTTGGAGCCCGACAGCGCCGGCGCCGCGCTGCTGCGCGGTGCGTTCCATGTGCTCAGCCTGTTGTTACCTTACCTCGATGCCGAGCAGCGCGAGCACCTGCACGGGCTGGTCGCCAACTACTCTCAAGGAAATGTGGCTTTGCCACTTTCCTTGATCCCCGCGGGGGACGGCCGCCGCCAGGCGGCGGCCCTGGGGCGCTCAAAAGCCTGAAACCAACCTGCAACCAACCTGCAACTCAAGGAGCAAGCCACCATGGCCAAATGGACCGCCTTTCCCCACGATGCAAGCAACTACAGCTTTGATACCGCCACGCTGAAGAAAAAATGGGCGCGGCTGCATGCCGGCGATACCGAGCCGCTGCCCAAAGACGACAAGGTGCTCGCCGCCTGGGCGCTGTTCCATGCCGGCGAGTTCCAGAAGGCCACCGAGGCAGGGCTGAAGGCCGGCGGCGCGGGCATCACGGTGGCCAACAAGGCCCAGATCATCTACGCCACCTACCTGGAAAAAAGCGAAAAGACCAAGCTCGCGCTGTTCATGGAAGCGGCCGAACGCGCCGAGGCACAGATTGCCGAAGAGCCGAAGAACCCCAACGCCCACTACTTCATGGCGCTGGCGCTGGGCCGCTACAGCCAGGGCATCAGCGTGGCCAAGGCATTGACCCAGGGTTTGGGCGGCAAGGTGAAGAACGCGCTGGAGACGGCGATCAAGCTGTCGCCCAAACACGCCGACGCGCACATCGCACTGGGTTCGTTCCATGCCGAGGTCATCGACAAGGTCGGCTCGCTGCTGGGCCGCACACAAGGCGCCAGCAAAGACACCGGCCTGTCGCTCTACAAGAACGCGCTGAAGCTGAACCCGAGCTCCGCGGTCGCGATGGTCGAGTACGCCAACGGCCTGGTGATGCTCGAAGGCGACAAGAAGATGAAAGAAGCCACCCAGCTCTACGAAGACGCCGCCGCCTGCGAGCCCATGGACGCCATGGAGCGGCTGGATGTGGAGATGGCCAAGGCCGAGCTGGAGGACTGAGGCCGGACGCAAGGCCCCGGAAGGGGACTTGCGCCTGCCGAAGGCTCGGGCTCGATACAAGCGACCGAGCTGAGCGCGCGCGGCCACAAGCGACCGGCCCGGTTGACTGAGCGTGCCGCGTTGGCTCGGGCTTGCGCAACTCAGCCGTAAAAAACATCCAGCGTCGGGAAGGCCGCTGTACCACGCAGGCAATCCCACAGGTAGATTGCAAAGCCGGGGTCGCCGGTCCACAGCGAGTAGCGCATCTGGCCGTAGCGCAGTGCCTCGGCCTCCATTTGAGCCATGCCGTGCATCGCGAAGGCGCGAGCACGCTCCAGCCACAGCGGATCACCGGTGCGTCGGTACAGTTTCAGGAAAGCGTAGCCATTGCCCCCGGTGCCGTGGCAAAGATTTGAGCCCTTCGTCAGTGGCCCGGCGTCCCAGATGGCCTCGCCGGCCGCGGTCAGAAGCGGGTCCAGCGCCGTGCCGGGAATACCAGCCAAACAAACAACGAAGCCTGGAGCGCCGTGGCAGAACTGCATGAGCATGCGCACTGGTTGCCCCGCCGGGGTGTCGAGCAAGGCGCGCCAATTCGCCTTCGTTCCATCCCAGGTCGCGGTGCGCTCGACGGTGTTGACGATGCATTGCTCCCACGATGCCCACGTCTGAGCATCCAACAGGTGACGCCCGCGGATCAACGGCGAGGCTGTCGCGACGAAGCCATGCACGGCGTCGAGGTAGGTGCTGTGCCGGCCGTACAGGTCCTGCGTCCAGTGGGAGCAGGCATGCACAGCCGACCATTGAAGCTGCGACCAGAGCTTGGCCGCCGTGTCGCGAAACAGCGTGGCCCACCGGGGCTCGCCGGTTCTCTCATGAAGAAACGAGGCAGCGAGCAGCGTGCCCGGTGCGCCCCACATCAATTCACGGGCCGGGTTGTCCAGGTTGGTCTCGATCAGGGCAGCGAGCTTGTCTGCTCGGGCCTCGGTTGGCTCTAGCCCGTGGGCCAACATGATGATCGGCGTATCGCCATTCATGAACGAGGCAAATTCCTGGCTCTCGAATGATTTCAACCATGCGCGGTTGCGCTTCAGAAGAGGCTCGAGATCGCCGGCATGGCCTCGCGAAAGTCTTGCAGCGCCCACTGATTCCAAGTAGTGCAAGGCCCAGATCACCCCGCATGCACCGTAGTACAGATTGGTCGCGAGCTGGGTCTTGTCCTCGTCGCTTTCTATGTCGCGCGGGTGGATCGGCCAGTACCGATCGGGCGAGAAATGCCTCTCGGTGTCGCTGACGATTCGTTCGATCACTTCGCGCGCTCGATCTTCGTTCCAGGGGACGGGCCGGAGCGCTTCGTGGCGGGTTGGGTCGTACAGCATCGCGTGCTTCTGAAGAAGTCCAGCAACCAGGCTACCAGAGCCCTGCACCAACGACCGCTTCCGAGAGGTGAAACGGAACGATGCCCTTGCCAGCGCCCACACCACGGCAAGCCGCAACGGCCATCAATGCCGCGCCTGCACAGGCAGGCGCACTTCGATGGCCAGGCCGGGCGCGGCATTGCGGACCGCCATCTGCCCACCGTGCGCCTGCGCCACCAGCTTGCACAGGTACAGGCCCAGCCCCACGCCGCCGGTGGATCGCTGGCGTGCCGTGTCGACGCGGTAGAACGCTTCGGCCAGGCGCGGCAGCTGCTCGGGTGGCACGCCGGGGCCGAAGTCACGCACGACCAGCGTGACGCAGTCGCCTTCAAGCAAGGTCGAGACCACCGGCGGCCGGTCGGCATCGGCGCCGTGGCGCAGTGCGTTGTCCAGCAGGTTGCGCACCAGCAGCTTGATGCGCACCGGGTCCAACGACAGCAGCGGCAGCGCCGCCGCCGCCTCGACACGCACACCGCGGGCGTCGAAATGCGCGGCGATCACGTCGGCCACCAGGGCATTCAGGTCGGTGTCTTCGCGCTGCAGCGCGGCGTGGCCGGCGCTCAGGCGTTCGCTTTCCAGCAGCTCGGTGATCAGCTCGCCCATCTCGGACAGGTCACGCAACAGCGCCGCTCGGGCGTCGCGGCTCTCATCGCTGTCCGACACCAGCTCGGCATTCAGGCGTGCGCGCGTCAGCGGCGAGCGCAGTTCGTGGCTGATGGCCAGCAGCAACTGGCGCTTGGCGTCCAGCATGTGGTGCAGGCCGGACGCCATGGCGTTCACCTGAGTGGCCAGGTCGCCCAACTCGTCGCGCCGGCGCACGGCGATGGGCTGGGAAAAATCACCCTGTCCAAAGCGCACGGCGCCGGAGCGAATGTCGCCCAGCGGACGCAGCAGGTGGCGCACACAAGCGTAGGCCAGCGCCGTCAGCAGCAGCAGCACGCCCAGCGTGACCCAGCCGATGAAGCGGGGCCGGTGCTGCCAGCCGGCGTCACCCAGGCCGAAGCGGATGCGGTGGCCGTCGGCCGTGGTGCGGGTCAGCAGCCACCAGGCGCCGTCCTGGTCTTGCGAATCGGTTGAATCGGCCGAATCAAACTTGTGCCGGCCAAGATCGTGCCGGCGCTGCGGCTGCGATTCCCAGCGCACCACCGGCCCATCGATGCGGATGGACAAGGGCAGGCGCTGGGTCAACGCCTGTGCGCGTGCCACGTCGGGTGGCGAACCCAGGTCTTGGGCCAGCCGGTCGACATAGTCCGAGATCAGCGGGCGCACCACGTCGCGCCAGCCGCCGGAAAAAACGCTGCGTGTGCCGCCCAGGAATGTCAGCGCAAGCGCAAGCGCCAGCACAAGGAACAGCGCGACCAGCCGCAGCCCCAGAGAGTGGCCGATCCGGTGGCGCCAGCGGTTCATGTCGGCCCCTCGTCCGACGAGTACGTCGGCCGATCCCCCGAGGGGATGCGGGCCGGCTTGGGAGCGGCCCGGCGCTCGGCCCGCGTATCAGACGTCCGCCTAGCGCGCGTCATGCCCGCGCACCGGCAAACGCATAACCCGCATTGCGCAGCGTCTTGATGCAGTCCAGCGGTTCGAGCTTCTTGCGCAGGCGGCTGACCAGAATGTCGACGGCGCGGGTGTAAAGCTCGGCGTCGTGGCCGCGCAGGCGGTTCAGTATTTCGTCGCGGCTGAAAACCTTTTGCGGCTCGCACGCCAGCAGCGCGAGCAACTCGAATTCGGTTCCGGTCAGCTCCAGCATCTGGCCGTGGCGCTGCACCTGGCGTCGCTCCAGGTCGATTTCCAGCCCGTCGAACACCAGGCGATGCGCGGCGTTCGCGGGGGTGACCGGTGCGCGCTGCCGGCGCCGCAAAACGGTCTGCAACCGGGCCGCCAGTTCACGCGGCTCGAAGGGCTTGGGCAGGTAGTCGTCAGCGCCCAGCTCCAGCCCGACCACGCGGTCCATCACCTCGCCACGCGCGGTGAGCATGATGATGGGGATGTCGCTTTCCTTTCGTATCGTTCGGCACAGTTCGAAGCCATCCATCTCGGGCAGCATCACGTCCAGGATCGTGGCGTCGAACGCTTCGGCGCGCAACCGCGCCAGGCCGGCGCTCGGCCGCAAGGCGCTGGCCAGCTCGAAATCGAAGCGTTTGAGGTAGGCCGCCAGCGGCGCGGCCAAATGCTCGTCGTCGTCGATCAGCAGGATTCGGTGCATGGTCTGCATGCTCCCATGGGGTGGAGCGCAATGCAACGGCCCGCCGTGCGCAAGGGCGGCGGCGGGCCGAAGGTCAGCGGGTCACTCTCAGCCTGCGCGCTCGCGGGCGCGCAGTCGTTCGTGAGGCACAAGGCCGTGCGAAGGCACGCCCTTGTGTCCACACTTACCCCCAGCGGCCGCGGCGCTTGTTCAGGAACTCGCGCACCTTCTGCTGCTGCTCGGGCTTGAGTGTGTCGAAGAAGTCCGCCGTCGCGGCAATCACCTCGGGGCTCTTGCCGCGGATCGCGCCGGTCTTTTCTTCCACCAGCGCCTGGGCGCGCGCCTTGTCGAAAGTGGCACCGGCAATCAGCGTGCCCATCTCGGCACGCGGGTTGGTGGTGCTGCCGACCAGGGCGTTGCGTTGTTCGCGCATCTTGTCGAACACCACGCCCAGGCGCTGCTTCTGCGCGTCGTCAAGCTGCAGCTCTTTGCTCGCGCGCTCGATCATTCGCTCGCGCCACTTGGCGCTGTCCTCGGCGCTCATTTGCGCCATGCTGCCGCCATGGTGGCGGTGGCCGCAGGCCGACAGGGAGCCCACCAGGATGGACGCGCCGAACAGGCCGAACAGGGTTCTCTTGATCCAGGGTTTCATCTTTCAGTCCTTTCAGGGGTTGGATGAGGTTTGTGTTGAACACAGAAGCGATGGTGCCCGCCCGGCCGGCGCCAATCTTCTCGGTGCGGTATCGCTGTGTTTCGTTTCATTTCAGTTGCTCCACCGCGCTTGGCATTACCCAGGACGGATGAAACACACGGCGGTTTCGGCCGGCCGCTTTCGGCCCGTTGCTGCCGTTGAACGGCTGCTTTGCGGATGCTGGGGCGCGATCGGGCCGCTGGGGCATGCTGCTGCGCTCATGCCCGGGGACAGAGCCCCGGGCGCTCGCCAGGCACAAACAGTCCACTGGACTGTTTGTGTCCGGGCTCTCTCCCCCGGGCCGGGTGACGACTCGAGCGCCACTCGCGAGTCGATCCGGGCCTCCACCATTACATCACTCCACACGGCACCCCACCACAGC
>JANNDW010000086.1:0-1836 GCA_031378125.1 Methylibium sp.
CGTTCCGCACGCGGTAGTGCAGATCGACCACTTACACATGGAGAGGGTGCCGACGCGGCGATTTCGGCGGGCGCGGGTGTCCATGCACTGCCAAGGTCGGTCAGGGAGGGGCAGCCGCGCCAACTCCGCCTCAACCTTCTCGACCAGCGGAGCAAGATCGCGCTTCACGGTATCAAACACGATCTGGTTTTCGATGCGGTCATAGCCGTGGATGACACGGTTGCGAAGCGCGACGGCAAGCGCCGCCTCGGGCACGCGTTCGCGCAGGTCCGGCGCCTCTGCCAACGCCCGGCCACAGGCATCGCCCAGAATCTCCAGTTGGCGTTCGACAGCTGAGCGGACCAGCACGTTGCCGGCGTACGCCGCCGCGTCGTCGATGCCTTGGGTGAACTGCATCGCCAGCTGCGCGGCGCGCAGCGCGTCATGCAGATGCTTCGGCAGTCGGCTGGGCATACACAAGGCGTCGCGTCGCCGATACGGCGGCGCGCAGGTAGGGGTTCTCGATCGGGTGGTCGGTCATCAGGTCTACAGGCCGGCCTAGCAAGGCCTCGAGCGCTTCGCTGAAGGCGACGAAGCGTCGAGCGAGTGACTGCGAGGCGTCGGGCGCAAACCGCGCGATCAGGTCGTAGTCGCTATGTGCCGCATCGAAGCGTCCATCGGCGGCAGAGCCGAAAACCTCGAGCACCAGCACGCAATGGGAGTGGCACAGCTTCGCAATCGCATCGTGCTGCGCGGCCAGGCGGGGTTCGATTGCCGAGTCCATGCCCGTATTATCCGGCGTGGGAACGCCGGCAACAGCTGCCGCGCACAGTCGCCTCGATCAGGTGGCATCACGCCTGAGCGCCGCCCAGGTCCAAAGCGCGCCGGGGCCAGGTCACTACGGCATCCTGATGCGGATGTACTTCTTCGACGCCGAACAGCATTACCTGCCGCACATCCACGCGCACTACCAGGGCCAGCTGGCGCAGTTCGCTATTCGTCTGTGGCGAAGTGCTTGCCGGCGGATTGCCGCGCGCGCAAACGCGGCTGGTGCAAGCCTGGATCGAAATCCTTCAAGACGAATTGGCGGCTGCTTGGCAAGTGGCCGTGAATGGCTTTCGCCCAGGCAAAATCGCACCGGTGCAGTGATGAAGGAGCCTACGCCATGAATCCCCTTGTCACCCGCTTGACCCCGGAACCCGGCCACGTCTTGCTGCTGGAATTCGACAACGGCGAGACGCGCCGGTTCGACCTGACACCCTGGCTCGACAAAGGCGTGTTTCGCGCGCTGCGCGACAGCGCCGACTTCGCGCAGGCGCGGGTGGTGGATGGTTCGGTCGAATGGCCGGGTGAGGTCGACTTGAGCTACGACACGCTGTACCTGCGCAGTGTGGTGGTGAAGCAGACCACTGCGGCCTGAGCGGGCCTGTGCCGATTTGTCAAGCCTGCCACACCCCATACCCCGCCTCCCGCAGCCCGATGGCCAGTTCCACCTCCATCTCCCGCGCGGCCTCGTAGGGCATCGGGTTGTAGACCTCGTACAGCGCAGGCAGCAAGCGCAGGCCGTATTCGAGGACGAAGCGATTCGCCTGGATGCCGGCCTTGTGCTTGTCGAATCGCAGGTCGGGGTCCAGGCCCGTCATGCCGACGTAGACGAACGCTTTGCCCAGTTGGTACTCGGGGTTGGCGGCGCGGAAGCGGGGTTCGTTCCACACGCGGTCGTGCAGCTCGACCACGTAGACATGGTGGTGGTGCCGGCGCCGGGGCGCTCGGCGTGGTGCGGTCATGCACAGTGGCTGTGGTTCGCGCGGTGCGTTACCGCCCGCGGCTTGCATGCCCTTGCCCGCTCTCCCACTC
>JANNDW010000109.1:0-5779 GCA_031378125.1 Methylibium sp.
AACGGCATGCGGTGGATGAAATCGATGAAGGCCGTCTTCAGCCTGGCGAAGTCGTGGCCATAGGTGTCCATGTGGTCGGCGTCGATGTTGGTCACCACCGCCATCACCGGCAACAGGTTCAGGAACGACGCATCGGACTCGTCGGCCTCGACCACGATGTAGTCGCCCGAACCGAGGCGCGAATTGGCGCCGGCCGCGTTCAGCCGCCCGCCGATCACGAAGGTCGGGTCGACGCCGGCCTCGGCCAGCACGCTGGTCACCAGGCTGGTGGTGGTGGTCTTGCCGTGCGTGCCGGCGATCGCAATGCCCTGCTTGAGGCGCATCAGCTCGGCCAGCATCACCGCGCGCGGGACCACCGGCACGCGCTGGGCGCGCGCCGCGATGACCTCGGGGTTGTCGCCCTTCACGGCCGTGGACGTCACCACCGCCTCGGCGCCCACGATGTTCGAAGCGTCGTGGCCCAGCGCCACCCGAATGCCCAACGACGCCAGGCGCCGCGTGGTGGCGCTGTCACTCTGGTCCGAGCCCGTGACGACATAGCCCAGGTTGTGCAGGATCTCGGCGATGCCGCTCATGCCGGCGCCGCCCACGCCGACGAAATGGATGTGCTTGACGGCGTGTTTCATGCGGCCGCCCTTCGCGCGTCCACGCGCTTCGCCGGCACTCGTGGACCTTCGACGAAATGGATATGCTTGACGGCGTGTTTCATGCGGCCGCCAATCTCTCGATCTGATCGGCAACCCGCGCGGCAGCATGCGGCCGGGCCAGCGCGCGCGCCTTGCTTGCCATCGACAGCAACGCCTCGCGAGTCAGGCTCGCCAGCAAATCGGCCAGCTTGCGCGGCGACAACTCGCTCTGCGGCAAATGGATGGCCGCGCCCTGCCCCGCCAGCCACTGCGCGTTGTCGCGCTGGTGCGAGGTGGTGCTGACGATCAACGGCACCAGCACCGACGCGACACCGGCGGCGCACAGTTCGCTGACGGTCACCGCACCGGCGCGGCAGACGATCACGTCGCAGTCGGCCAGGCGCTGTGCCATGTCGTCGATGAAGGGCAAGACTTCGGCTTGAATCTTCGCGTTCGCATACGCGGTTTGCACGCTGGCATGGTGAGCCTCGCCGGTCTGGTGCGTGACCTGCGGGCGCTGCGCGGTATCGAGCAGCGCCAGCGCTTGCGGCACGCAATCGTTCAGCACGCGGGCGCCGAGGCTGCCACCCACCACCAGCAGGCGCAGCGCGCCGCCGCGGCCCGCGAAGCGCTGCGGCGGCAGCGCCAGCGCCTCGATCTCGGCACGCACCGGATTGCCGGTGACGACGGCCCGCCGGGTGCGCCGCGCGGCGTCGCCGTCGACGCCGAAAACAATCACGTCGGCGAGTGGCAACAAGGCCCTGGTGCTCATCAGCAGCGATGCGTCCGCATTGACCAGCACCAGCGGCTTGTTCAACAGCGACGCCATCAGGCCGCCGGGAAAGCAGACGTAGCCGCCCATGCCGAGCACGGCGCTGGCATGTCGGCGGCGAATGATCCGCAGGCAGCTCCAGAACGCGCCGAGCAATCGCACGCCGCCGGTGAGCGTGTGCAGCAGACCCTTGCCGCGCAACCCCGAAAACGCGATGCGGTCCAGCGCGATGCCGCTCGGCGGCACGAGCCTGTTTTCGATGCCGGCCGGTGTGCCCAGCCAGCTCACCGTCCAGCCGCGCGATTGCATTTCGCGCGCAACCGCCAGGCCGGGGATGACATGGCCACCCGTGCCCGCCGCCATCACGATGAGGTGGCGGCCGCTCATGCGCGGCCTCCGCGCATGAGTTGTCTGTTCTGGCTGCGCCGAAACAGCCCTCGGGTGAGCGTGCCGCTCACCCTGGCCTTGATTCGGCTGCGCCTCATCAAGGCACTCATGCGCGGCCTCCGCGCATGAGTTGTCTGTTTTCAATATCAATGCGCAAAACGATCGCCAATGCCAGCATGTTCATCAGAATCGCCGAGCCGCCAAAGCTCATCAGCGGCAGCGTCAAGCCCTTGGTCGGCAGCACGCCCAGGTTCACGCCCATGTTGATGAACGCCTGCGCACCGATCCAGATCGCGATGCCTTGTGCAAGCAGGCCGGCAAACACCTGGTCCAGCGCAATGGCCTGGCGGCCGATGTGGAACAAGCGCCGCGACAGCCAGAAAAACGCGAAGATCACACACGCCACGCCGACGAAGCCCAGTTCTTCGCCGATCACCGCGAGCAAAAAGTCGGTGTGCGCCTCGGGCAGGTAGTGCAGCTTTTCGACGCTGCCGCCCAAGCCCTGGCCAAACACCTCGCCACGGCCAAAGGCGATCAGCGAATGCGACAGCTGATAGGCCTTGCCCAGGGTGTACTTCTCGTCCCACGGGTTGAGGTAGGCAAAGATGCGCTCGCGCCGCCACGGGCTCAGGCTGATCATCAGCACGAACGCGCCGATCAGCACCGACGTGATCAGCACGAACATGCGGCCGTTCACGCCGCCGAGAAAGAGGATGCCCATCGCAATGGTGGCAATCACCAGGAAGGCGCCCATGTCGGGTTCGGCCAGCAACAACAGGCCCACCACGCCGATCGAAATGGCCATCGGGAAGACGGCGCGGAAGAAGTTTTCCTTCACGTCCATCTTGCGAACCATGTAGCCGGCCGCGTACATGGCAATGCCCAGCTTGGCCAGCTCGGAAGGCTGGAACGCCATCGGTCCAAGCGGGATCCAGCGGCGCGCGCCATTGACCTCGCGGCCGATGAACGGCATCAGCACCAGCACCAGCAACATCAGCGCGCCGACGAACACCCAGGGCGAGAACTTCTCCCAGAAACGAACCGGAATCTGCACCACGACCACGGCGGCCAGGAACGAAATGGCAATCCACAGCGCGTGGCGGGAGAGGAAGTGCAGCGACGAATAGCGCGCGAACTTGGGGTTGTCGGGCAGCGCCACCGAGGCGCTGTAGACCATCACCAGCCCGAGTCCCAGCAGCGCCAGCACCACCCAGACGAGGCCCTGGTCGAAGCCTAGCAGGCGCGCGGGCCGGCCGTTGCTGACCGGGATCCAGTCACGCACCGGCACCTGGTCGTCGGCCGGCGCCGGGCGCCCGCCGCGCTGGGCCATTGCCGCGAGCCTGGCCCACAGTGATTGCGGGTTGAAGTGAGCCAGCGAGATCATGCGCTGGCCCCCCCCTGCGCCTGCTCGCTCAGCCGCCGCACCTCGTCCACGAACACCTGGGCGCGGTGGGCGTAGTTGCGAAACATGTCCAGGCTGGCGCAGGCCGGGCTCAGCAGCACGGCGTCGCCCGGCTGGGCCTGCTCGAAGCACCAGCGGGTGGCGGCCTCCAGCGTGGCGTGGCGTTGCATGGCCACGCCCGAGCCGGCGAGCGCGGCTTCGATCAGTGCGGCGTCGCGGCCGAGCGTGGCAACCGCACGCGCGAAGTGGCGCACCGGCTCCAGGAGCGGCTCGAAGTCCTGGCCCTTGCCGTCGCCACCGAGAATGATCACGAGCCGCCCCGGCGCCTTGTCGGCCCCGAGACCGCCCAGCGCCGCCACGGTGGCACCGACGTTGGTGCCCTTGCTGTCGTCGAACCCATCCACGCCAGCCAGCGTGGCGATGAGCTGCACGCGGTGCGGCTCGCCGCGGAAGTCGCGCAGGCCATGCAGCATGGGCGCCAGCGGGCAGCCGATGGCCGTGGCGAGCGCCAGCGCAGCCAGCGCATTGGCCGCGTTGTGGCGCCCGCGCACGCGCAGCGCGTCGACGGGCATCAGGTGCTGGAGGTGAAGCTCCTCGTCTTCGACGGCGCCGCGTTTGGCGCGCTTCAAGGTCGGGTCGGCCTCCAGCGCGCGCACCAGCCAGGCCATGCCGCCTGACTCGACCACGCCGTAGTCGCCCGGACGGCGCGGCGCGGTCAGGCCGAAACGCACCACGTCGCGCGCAACCGGCTTGGCGTTGCGTCGCTTGACGGGAACCGGCTCGGGCACCAGGCTTTCCACCCGCGCATCGTCACGATTGATGACCATCACCGCCTGCTTGCCGAACACCCGCGCCTTGGCGGCGATGTAGTCCGCCATCGAGCCATGCCAGTCGAGGTGGTCCTGGGTGATGTTGAGCAGCGCGGCCGCGCTGGGCTCGAAGCCTTTGGCCTCGTGCAGCTGAAAGCTGGACAGCTCCAGCACCCAGACCTCGGGCAGGTGCTCGAACACCGGCGCTGCGGGCGCCGGCGGCTTGAGCACGACGGCGGGCGCGTCGTCGCCGGGCACGGCAGCGGGTTCGGCGGCGCCGGCAACCCCGCCATCCAGACGCTGCGGGTCTTCGATATCTTCAACCCAGGTTTCGTCCGCGGCCGGCACCACGCCGGCCTCAGTGTTGGCCTCAGCGTGGGCCTCGGTATGCGCGTCGACGCCGGGCTCCGGCGGGGCTTGCGGCGCCGCCGCAGGCTCCAGGTCGAGCGCATCGGCCAAGGTCTGCAGCATCGTCGGCCCAATGTTGCCCGCCATCGCGACGCGCTTGCCCGCACGCGCGATCAGCTGTGCGGCCATGGCCGTGGTGGTGGTCTTGCCGTTGGTGCCGGTAATGGCGATCACTTTGGGCGCGTAGCCGCGCTCAAGCTGCAAGTCGGCCAGCGCGCGCGCGAACAACTCCAGTTCGCTCTGCACCAACACACCGGTCTCGGCGGCTCGTTCCAAAGGCTTCGCGATGCGCTCGTCGCCGGGCGCCAGGCCAGGGCTGCGCAACACCAGCCGCACACCCGCAAACGCATCCGCGTCCAACGGGCCCTTCAACACCCGCGCCGACGGCACATGCAAGGCCAGCGCCTGCGCCTGCGGCGGCGCGTCGCGCGAATCCCAGACCCGCACATTCGCACCGCAGCGGGCGCACCAGCGCGCCATCGCCAGGCCCGATTCGCCCAGCCCGAGCACAAGCACCGTGGTGTTCTTCAAGTACCTCATGACAGCCCCCACGGCGCTGCGCGCCGGCCCGCCGCGGGGGTGTCGACTTTTTTGGGGCGGCCCGGCAAAAGTCTCATCAGCGCAGCTTCAAGCTCGCCAAACCCACCAGGCACAACAACATCGTGACGATCCAGAAACGCACGACGACCTGGGTCTCTTTCCAGCCCGATTTTTCGAAGTGATGGTGCAGCGGCGCCATCTTCAGAATGCGCCGCCCGGTGCCGTAACGCTTGCGGGTGAACTTGAACCAGCCCACCTGCAGCATCACCGACAGCGCCTCGGCCACGAACACACCGCCCATGATGCCGAGCAGGATCTCCTGCCGCGTGATGACGGCGATCGTGCCGAGCGCGCCGCCCAGCGACAGCGCGCCCACGTCGCCCATGAAGACCTGCGCCGGGTGGGTGTTGAACCACAGGAAGGCCAGGCCCGCGCCGGCCATCGCGGAGCAGAAGATCAGCAATTCGCCGGCGCCGGGGATGTACGGAAGCAGCAGGTACTTGCTGAACACCGCATTCCCGGTGACATAGGCAAACACGCCCAAAGCGGAACCCACCATCACCACCGGCATGATGGCCAGGCCGTCCAGGCCGTCGGTGAGGTTGACCGCGTTGCTGGCGCCGACGATCACGAAGTAGGTCAGGCTGATGAAGCCGAACACGCCCAGCGGGTAGCTGATGGTCTTGAAGAACGGCACGATCAAGTCTGCCTTGGGCGGCAGGTCGTTGGAGAACCCGCTTTGCACCCAGCGCAAAAACAGCTCCAGCACGCGCAGGTTGGAGGTCTCGCTGACGCTGAAGGCCAGGTACAGCGCGGCGATCAGGCCGATCACCGA
>JANNDW010000147.1:0-17247 GCA_031378125.1 Methylibium sp.
CGACCACCGGCGGTTCGGTCGGCTTCGGCCGAGGCGGCAGCGTCGGCGGCTTGCAGTTCAGCCAGCCGGTGGGCAGGGTGGGCGTCGTGCGGCCCGGGTTGTGGCACAGCTCGCACTGTGTTTCCTGGTGGATCAGCGAACTCGCTGGGTCACCGTGAATGATGGTGGGTGGAATGCAGGTGGTGGTCGGTGTCGGACCGGGCGGCACCAGCGGCCAATGGGTCAGTGGCACGTGGCAAGAGGCGCAGTCCGTCCGCGGCCCTTGTGTCAGCGGGCGGTGCTGCTGCGCCGGTTTGGCGGGGTCGAACTGCTCGGCCACCCGCCCGCGCACCTTCCACATGTTGCCGCCGTAGTCGATGGCCATGGCCGTCAGCCGGTCGAACGGGCGCGAGCCGTAGCCGATGAAGCCGCCGGGCATCAGGTCGCGCACCTTGGGCAGGCCCAGCACCTGTATGGCGCTGAGGTCCCGCAGGATGCCTTGCGCGGTGATGTCGAAGTGCACGCCCCAGGTGTAGACGGCGCCGTCGTCGGTAAGCACCACGAACAGGCCTTGTTCGGCAAGGATCTTGCGGATCTGCACACCGGGCTTGAGGTCCAGGCCGGCAATCTGGGTCGGCAGCGGGCTGCCGCCGCGGTAGGCGCCGGCCACGTCGCCATCGGTGTAGGCAAACGGCGCTTCGGACGGGAAGCTGCCCCAGGTCCACACCGTGCCGTCGCGCTTGGTCACCATCACATCGTTGTCACGCGCAACGATCTGAATGACGTTCTGCAACTCCCCGCCGGTCGCAAGCACCGGCCCCGGGCTGTTGCGAACGCTGGTCTTGACGCCGTCGCCGAGCAGGCCGAAACCCCAGCTCGATCCCCACGAGTAGACGCGGCCATCCTCCAGCAGCGCGTACGAGGCGGTGTTGCTCGCCGCCACCGCGATGGCCGGCAGCGGCAGGGTCACCTTGACCGGCGTTTCGGACCGGACCAATGCAGGGCTGCCGACGCCTTGCCCGAGTTGGCTGTAGGAGTTGTCGCCCCAGGTGTAAACCGTGCCATCGGCCATGCGCGCGACCGTGTGCGCAAAACCGCCGGCCACGTGAGTGACCACTGAGGTGGTTGGGAAGGTGATCTCCACGGCGTCACCCGTGCTGGCGCGCGTGCCCAGGCCCGTGGTGCCGTTGCCCAGCTCGCCGGCGATGTTGTCGCCAAAGCCGTACAGCTTGCTCTGCGAATTGGCCGCGTTGGCCTTGAGAAATACGCCGCCGTGGCCGAGGTTACCGTACACGCTGAACACACGCCCCGGCAGCTTGCGCGCCGACTCGCTGCCGATCGGGCGGCCCAGCTTGTCCTCACTCACCCAGCCGGTGACCGTGGTCACGGCTTCGCCGCCGGGCTTGAGTGAGGCGTCGAACAAATAGCCTTCGTAGCGCGAGCTGCCGAAGTTGACGACCTTGGGCAGCAGGCCGCGCGCGTCTTGCGTGCCGAAGCGCTCCGATTGTTCGGCCAGCGCCGAGGTCAGCTCACCGGTCAGCGTGTTGGTGTCGTAGGTGCGGTGGTTGGCGGCAACGGCCGGTTGCGTGCCGCGCAGGCCGTCGAGCTTGCCGTCCAGCAGGTCTTCGCTGAGCTGAGCGATTGCCGCCAGCGTCGGTGCCGACTCGCCCGGGTTGAACATCGCCGCCTGCTTGGAGAACGCGCCGTTGACCAGCCCGTAGATGCCACGCGGGTTGGTGGTGATCTGCCCTTGCACCGAGGGTGACTTGATGAACGGCAGCCGCGTGATGTCGTCCACCGCCAGCACGGTGGGGAACTGCTGGTTCAGCAGCGTGCGCACCTTGTCGTTGGCGGTGCCGATTTCTGTGGCCGTCGGTATCGCGCCTGCTGCCTTCTCGGGCGTGCTGCCTTCGGTCAGCAGCCGATACGCGGCTTCGGTGAAGGGCGTGATGCCGATGTTCTTGTCGATCTTCGGGATCCAGACTCGAATGATCTTGTCGGCAGGGAAGGGCACGAACGCGTCCTTGCCTTCTTCGTAGTACGAGGAGTCCGGCCCGCCGCGCAACTCCAGGTACAGCGGGCCCTGGTAGCCCTTGCGGGTCTTGATCGTCACCATGCCGCTGGCCGTGTCGGTGAGCGCCTGGCCGTTGCCCACCGGCGTGCCGTCAGGGTACTTGACCACCATCAGCGCGTTGCGAAACTGGCCGAAGTCGCCGCCTGCGCCCACCCCTCCGTCGCCATCGGCGCCGCCGCCCACGCCGCCTGCGCCGCCACCTTCACCGGTGGGCAAGGTCCAGTCCAGATTGCCGCTGGCCGAAAAGCCGGTGTAGACGCCTTCGGGCCGCTCGGTGGGCGTCGTCGTGCCACCACCACCCCCGCCGCAAGACATCAACGTGGCGACAGCCGCCGTGGCCAGGATCGATCTCGCCGCGGCCAGGGGGGTCGTGCGGCGAACCGCTGATAACAGTCTCATGGGTGGTTCTCCGGCGGGCTTTTGCGACGTGCGCGCGACATCGGCGCACGTCCGTCAGCCCGAGTGCGGACGCATCTTGTGCAATTCGCGCAAGGCCGTGAATGTGCAGAAAGTCACACTTGGAGACGCGTGCGGCGACGGGGCGAGGCGACGCCCGGGCAGCCGCAGCGCAGGCTGTGCACACCCCCCTCATTCAGGGGGGGTGTGCACTACAAGGAGTGGCCCCTTTTGGCCGCCTCCACGGACCACCCGGCTAGGGTTTGCAGGGGCAGTTCGCCCGAATCACATAGCCGGCGCTCAGCGCGCCTGGCAAGCTCCCTTGAACGACGCGCGCCGTGTACGTGTACGCCCCCGCAGTGAGGATCGTGTCGGTATGGCTCCAGACCCGGCCGTCCACCGAGGTGTTGTCCTTCAGCACCGCGCCGTCGCGGTAGATTTTCACCACCTGTCCTGGCAACAACGCCGCATCGATCGTGCCGGAGAAGCGAAGTGTCGTGTCATAGGTGAAGCCACCGGAGGCGATCTCGACGTTCTTGGTGTCGTAGGCGGTGGCAATGCGAGTGCCGGGCAAGCTGGTGTTGACGATCACCGACCTGCTGGACCCCAGCGGCCCCGCGTTGCCGGCCTCATCGACCACCCTGGCCGAATAGGCGTAGGTCGCTTCGGCCAGCGCAGCGGGCTCGGTGAAGGTCCACGCGGCGCCGGTCACGACCGCGCGTGCGCTCAGGGGGGCGCCGTTTCGCAGTATCTGGACGAACTCGCCCGCGCCTGGCGCGCCCTTGATCTCGCCCACCAAGGTGGGCGTGGTGTCGTTGGTGGCCGCGCCATCGGCAATCGCAAAGTCGCCTCCATAAATGTTGGTGATGGCCACAGGGATCGTCGGCGCCACGCTGTCGACCACGATCACATACCCGGCGCTGGGATCACCCAGCAGGGTGCCCTGGACGACCCGCGCCGTGTACGTGTGCGCCGCATCGGGGGCGCCGGGGTCGGTGTAGACCCACTCGGTGCCGCTCAGCTTGGCGCTGCCGCCGAGCACCACGCCGTTGCGCAGTACGCTCACCGCCTGGCCCGGCAACAGCGCCGCACCGATCGTCCCGTGCAGGCGTGGCGTAGTGTCGTTGGTGGACGCTCCAGAGACGATCGTCACATCGGACTTACCAGAGTCGTTGACGGCTGTGATGATCTTTGCCGTCGTAACCGAGGTGTTGACAATCACCGACCAACTGGACGACAGCGTGCCCAGGTTGCCGGCGGCGTCGACCACGCGGGCCGCGTATGCGTAGGTGCCCACGGCCAGCGCAACCGGTTCGGTGAAGGTCCACGCCGTGCCGCTCAGGCTGGCGCTCGCTGCCAGGGCCACGCCGTTGCGCAGCAGTTGCACGAACTCGCCCGTACCTGCCGCAGCGCTCAGCGTGCCGGTCACGGTGGGGGTGGTGTCGCTCGTCGTCCAGCCGTTGGCAATGGCCACCCCATCGCCCTGGATGCCGGTGACCGTGGCCGTGACCGTCGGCGGGGCCGAGTCGATCACCACGACATAGGCGTTGCTCGCGGGCCCGAAGGTGTTGGCGCCGGATTCGACGCGCACCGTGTAGGTCTGTGCTCCATTGGTTGCGCCGCTGTCGGTGAACCGCCAGCCACCGCCGGTCACCACCGCATTGCCGACGGGCGCTGCGTTGCGTCGCACCACCAGGGACTGCCCCGAGATCAGCGCGGTCGCAAGCGTGCCTTCAAGCACGGGAGAGGTGTCGGAGGTGGCCGCGCCGTTGGCGATCAGCAGGTTCGGCACGACGCTGTCGTTGAACGCCGCGGTGATGGTCGCGGTGCGTTGCGAGGTGTCGATGATCACCGAGCGGCCGGCCCCGAACGCACCTGCATTGCCCGCGGCGTCGACCACGCGTGCGGTGTAGGTGTAGGTGGCGCCCGATGTCAGCGCGCCCTCCTGGAAGGTCCAGCTGGTCGGGGTCGTGAAGCTCAGCGTGGCGCCCGACAGCACCGTGGCATCGCGCCACAGTTGCAACGTTTCGCCCGCGCCCAGTGCGGCCGGCAGCGACCCGGTCACCACCGGCGTGTCGTCGGTGCTTCTGCCGCCGTCGGGCACCACGCCGAGGAATTCGTCGATCACCGCGGTGATGGCCGGCGAGATGCTGGGTGCGGTGGTGTCGACAACGATCACATAGCCTGCGCTCGGCGCGCCGGTCAGTGCGCCCTGGTCGGCCCGTGCGGTGTAGGCGTGCGTGCCATCGGCGGCACCCGGATCGGTGTAAGTCCAGCCGGTGTTACTCGCGCCAGTCAGCGTCGCGCTGCCGGCCAGTGCCACACCGTTGCGCAGCACCTTGACCGACTGCCCGGGCAGCAACGCCGCGCTCAGGCTCCCTTGCAGCGCGGGCGTGGTGTCGGTGGTGGACGCACCGGGTGCGATCGCAACGCCACTGTCGTTCAGTGCCGTGGTGATGGTGGGGGTGGGCAACGTGGTGTTGACGATCACCGACCTGGCGGTCGACATCGCTCCCAGATTGCCCGCGGCGTCCACTACTCGGGCGGTGTACGCGTATGTACCTGCGGCCAATGCCGCGGGTTCGGTGAAGGTCCACGCCGTTCCGGCCACGCTGACACCGGCACCGGCGCCGGTGGGCATGCCGTTGCGCTGCAGTTGCACGAATTCGCCGGCCGCGGGAGCGGCGCTCAGTACACCCTCTACCGTGGGAGTGGTGTCGCTGGTGGCATGCCCCTCGGCAATGGCAATGCCATCCCCCAGCACACCGGTGATGCCGGCCGTGAGGGTCGGAGCGACCGTGTCGATGACCAGCGAATAGGCATTGCTGGCGGCGCCGAAAAAACCGCTGCCCTCTTCAACGCGCGCGACGTAGGTCTGCGTCCCGTTGCCGGCGCCGCTGTCCGCGTAAGTCCAGGCCGTGCCCTGCACCGCCGCCTTGCCCACCACGTTGCCGTTGCGCCGCAGCACCAACGACTGGGCGCCGCTCAATGCGGCGCCGAGCGTGCCCGCCAGCACCGGCGTGGTGTCGGTGGTCGCCGAGCCTGCGGCGATGTTGACGTTGGCGTCGTTCAGCGCCGCGGTGATGGTCACCGTGGTGGCGATCGCCGGCGGCTGGTCCGGCGGCGAACATGGCGGCGTGAGCGACCGCAGCGGGCGCGCGATCACGCTGTTGTGGCAAGCCGAACAGGCTGCCCCAGGCGGCGTGAACACATGGTTGGCAGACACCTTGCACGCCTGCACACCCGAGGCCGCCGGCTCGGCCGGCCGTGGCGGCGGCAGCACCGGGTGCTTGCAGTTGAGCCAACCGTTCGGCAAGGTCACGGTCTTGCGCGCCGGGTTGTGGCACAACGTGCACTCGGTCTTCGAATTGATCAACAGGTTGAGCGCGTCGCCGTGCACGGCCGCCGGTGGCACGCACTCATTCGGATTGGTGGCCACTGGCGCTTGCAGGGGCCAGTCGGTCAGCACCACGTGGCAGCTGGCGCAGTCCGATCGCGGGCCTTGCGTGGTCGGGCGGTGTGTCTCTGTCGGACGGTCCGGGTCGTAGCGTTCCGCGACCCGGCCGCGAACCTTCCACAGGTTGCCTCGGTAGTCGATGGCCATCGACGTGAGCCGGTCGAACGGGCGCGAGCCATAGCCGACAAAGCCGCCCGGCATCAGGTCGCGCGCCTTGGGCAGGCCCAACACCTGCACCGCGCTCAGGTCACGCAGCACCGCCTGTGCCGTGATGTCGAAGTGCACGCCCCAGGTGTAGACCGCACCGTCGTCGGTCAGCACCACGAACAGGCCTTGCTCGGCAAGGATCTTGCGGACCTGCACCCCCGGCTGGAGGTCCAGCCCGTTGATCTTCGTCGGCAATGGGCTGCCGCCGCGGTAAGCGCCTGAGACGTCGCCATCGGTGTAGGCGAACGGCGCCTCCGACGGGAAGCTGCCCCAGGTCCACACCGTGCCGTCGCGCCGCGTCACGATCACATCGTTGTCACGCGCCACGATCTGCACCACCTCGCTCAAGTCCCCGCCCGGCGCCTGCACGGCAGCGGGGCTGTTGCGCACACTGTCCTTCACGCCATCGCCCAGCAGCCCGAAGCCCCAGCTCGATCCCCACGAGAACACCCGCCCGTCTTCCAGCAAGGCATACGAGGCGGTGTTGCTCGCCGCCACCGAAATGGCCGGCAGCGGCAACGTCACCTTGACGGGCGTTTCGGCGCGCACGAGGCCGGCACTGCCCACGACTTGCCCCAACTGGCTGTAAGAGTTGTCGCCCCAGGTGTAGACCGAGCCATCGGCCATGCGCGCCACCGTGTGCGCAAAGCCGCCGGCCACATGGGTGACGACCGAGGTGGTGGGCAAGCTGATCTCCACCGCATCGCCGGCACTGGCTCGCGTGCCCAGGCCGGTGGTGCCATTGCCCAGCTCACCGGCAATGTTGTCTCCGAATCCGTAGAGCTTGGCCTGCGAATTGGCCGCGTTGGCTTTCAGGAACACCCCGCCGTGCCCCAGGTTGCCATACACCCCGAACACCCGCCCGGGCAGCTTGCGTGGCGACTCGGTGCCGACAGCGCGGCCCAGCCTGTCCTCGCTCACCCAGCCGGCCACCGTCGTCACCGCTTCGCCGCCGGGCTTGAGCGAGGTGTCGAATAAATAGCCTTCGTGGCGTGCGCTGCCGAAGTTCAGCACCCGAGGCAGCAGGCCGCGCGCGTCCTGGGTGCCGAAGCGTTCGGACTGTTCGGCCAGCGCGGAGGTCAGCTCACCGGTGAGCGTGTTCGGGTCGTAGGTGCGCCGGCCCGCAGCGACGGCCGGCAGGGCGTCGCGCAGCCCGTCGAGTTTGCCGTCCAGCAAGTCGGTGCTCAGTTGAGCAATCGCTGCCAACGTGGGCGCCGGCTCGCCCGGGTTGAACATCGCCGCCTGCTTGGAGAAGGCTCCGTTGACCAGGCCATAGATGCCGCGCGGGTTGTTGGTGATTTGCCCAGCCGCCGAGGGTGACTTGATGAAGGGCAGCCGGGTGATGTCGTCCACGGCCAGCACGGCTGGGAACTGCCGGTTCAGCAGGCTGCGCACCTTGTCATTGGCGGCCCTGATTTCGGGCGCCGTGGGCACCGCGGCGGCGGCCTTCTCGGGCGTGGAGCCTTCGGTCAACAGCCGGTAGGCGGTTTCGGTGAAGGGGGTGATGCCGATGTTCTTGTCGATGCGCGGGATCCAGGTGCGAATGACCTGGCCGGTGGGGAAGGGCACGAAGGCGTCCTTGCCTTCTTCGAAGTAGGACGCATCGGCCCCGCCGCGCAGCTCCAGGTAGAGCGGGCCCAGATAACCCTTGCGGGGCTTGATGGTGACCATGCCCGAGCCGGGGTCGGTCAACGCCTGGCCGTTGCCCACGGGGCTGCCGTCGGGATACTTGACGACCAGCAGTGCGTTGCGAAACTGGCCGAAGTCGCCGCCGGCGCCAACACCGCCATCGCCGTCGGCGCCCGCGCCGACCCCGACCCCGCTGTCGCCACCGCCTTCGCCGGTGGGCAGCGTCCAGTCCAGATTGCCGCTGGATGAAAAGCCGGTGTAAACGCCCTCGGGCCGCTCGGTGCTGCCTTCGCCGCCGCCGCCACCGCCGCCGCCGCAAGAGGCCAGGCCGGCCAGCGTGATGGCAAAGAGCAAGCTGCGCGCCGCGGCAATCGGGGCGGCGCCTTGGGTGGCTGGAATGGTGTTCATGCTGAGTCTCCCTGGCGTCGGTTCGAGCTTTGTGCAACAGGCGCACAAGCGGCCTGGCCTGAGCGCACAGCAACTTGTGCGGTTCAGGCACGCCGGGAAACGTGCAAGGGATCAGATTCCGATGCAGATGCCGCAGCGTCGAAATCCAAGCGTACGGGGTGCGTCGCGAGTTGGCGTCCCCATTGTTGGGGAGCTTTCGTCAGCGCCGAAGCGCGGCAATCAGAGCCGCACCAGCGCGAAGTCGGGGATGCCGCGCGGCGAGATGAACACCGGGCGCTGGCGGCCCTGGGTGATGCGGTTGACTTCTTCCGACACGAACAGGTTCAGCGCCGCGTAGGTCACCCGCCCCGCGCGCATAAAGTCGGCCTTGCCGCCGAGCCCATCGATGAGCGCCTTGGTGAAGGCGCCGTTGCCCCACTCGGCCTTTTCCTCGGACTCTTCCTGGCCGGTGCTCGATGCGAACACGACCACGCCGTTTTCAGATGACGACAGGTCGTTCATCATCTTCTCGGTCTGGCGCCCCGCCTGGCGCATCGCGCCGAGCGAGTTGCCCGCGAAGCAGGTGTCCAGGAACAGCAGCGTCTTGCCGCGGATCTTCGACAGCGTGGAGACGATGGCTCCCTGCGGCAGCGCGGTCGACGCGAGCCGCTCGTGCTGGCCATCGGCCGGCAAGAAGAAATACTGCCCGGTGCTGTCGTTGATGCCATGCCCGGCCATGAACAACATCGCCACGTCGGTCGGGGTCACGCCTTGTTTGAGTGCGTCGAACTCCTTGGCGATATTGGCGCGCGTGGCTTCCCGATTGGTCAAGGTGCGCACGATCACCTTGCGGTACTGCTTGCCTTCCTGCAACTTCATCGCGCTGGCAAAGTCCAGCGCGTCCTTGGCCGCCAGGCCCAGCTTGTATTCGGCGCGGTTGTAGTCGCTGACGCCGATGGCCAGCACGTAAAGATCGCCCGCGGGCTTTGCGGCGGATGCGATGGCCTGGGCCGCCTTGGGGTCGACCGCCAGGGCGCTCATCGCGCGCTCGACCTTGAAGCTCAAGGGCTCGGATATGCCGTACTGGTTGCGCGCCAGGATCTCGATCAGCGACTCACCCTCGGCAATGGGAAGCTTGGCAAAGCCGCGCGCGGTTCCGTCCAGGCTCTTGGGCAGCACCAGGTCCGAGGGCTGCGCCGGACGGCCGTTGACACGAACCTCGACCGAAATTGCGGCCGCCGCGCCCGACGACGACAGCGCAAAGGGCAGGGTCACTTCCGCGCTGGCGAGCTTGATTCGCTTGGCCTCCAGTGCCGACAGCGCGGGCGGCACCTCCAGCGCCTTGATGACCGCGAGCAGTTTGCGCTCGTTCACGGCAGCCTCGCGCGCATTCGCCTCCGCCGTGGCCAGCGCCGCGGCAAGTTCGCGCGCCGCGGCCAGCCGCGCCGCGGCCTCCTGTTCGGTGGCCAGCCGGGCCATGGTGCGCTCGGCTTCCAGCGCCGCCTTTTTGTTGGCGGCGTCGCGCGCGGCCGCCTCGCGAGATTCGGCCAGCCGCAGCGCGGCTTCGCGCTCGGTGGCGTCACGGTCCGCTTTTTGCTGGGCCGCGATGCGCTTCGCTTCGGCCTGGCGGGACAGCTCGGCTTTCGCGCTGGCCTCTCGGGCCGACTGTTCCGCCACAAGCCTCAGCTGCGCTTCTTGAAGGGTCGCCTGGCGGGTTTGTTCGGTGGCATCCGCGGCAGCGCGGAGCGCCGCCACCGCCTCTTGCTCGCGGGCCTTTGCGTCCTGGCTCGCCAGGTCACGCGCGGCGATCTCACGCGCCCTGAGCGTCTCGAACGCGAGCTTCTCGTCCAGCGTGTCGAGCAAGGTGTCGATCACGTCGGGCCGGTTGAAGCGGTCTCGAAACCGGTTCAGCGAATAGAAATCCATCGCCTGCTGCTGGCTCTTGCCAACCGCCCAGCCGACCAGCCGGTCGGCACCCGCACTGGCGTCGTAGTAACCCGAGGGCGTCCACAGCACCCAGCGGCCGTCCGAATCGGCCAGCAGGGTCAACAGGTGCTGGCCGTCCCTGGCACGCCACCAGCGCAGGGTTCCATCGGTCATCGCCGTGACGAGAAGGCGCCCATCTTCACTGGCGTTCACCGCGCGGATTTCGGTGTCCACCGCGCTGCGCCATTGCAGCTCGCCGCGGTCGTCGAGCTTGTACAAGGCCCGGTTGGTGCCGATGACCGCCGATTGGGTCGAGCGCACCACCACCAGCGCGCGCGACCGCTCATCCTGCGCAAGCGCCATGGGCTTGCCCCCGATGCTGGGCACACCGCGTGCGAGGTTCCAGTCCGAGGGTCTCGAAAACAGGCTGAAGCTTGTTGCGGGCGCACGCAGCGCCTTGGGCGGCTTGGCGATGAGCTGGCGACGCTCGAACTGAAAGCCCAGGCCGGCGCCGGCCGACTTCAGGCCCCACCGAACCGCGCGCGCATCGGCGCTGACTTCAAGGTCGTCGGCGCGGTCGCCACGCACCGTCGTGACCTTGGGCGCCGCCCGCTGTGCGGCGCGGCCCCCGGCCAGCACGCCCCATGAACCATCGAAGCTGCTGTACGCCACACCGCCGCCGGGCAGCGCGACCAGGTCGGTGACGCTGTCGCCGGCCACGGCCGTGACAGCGACGGTGGCTCGCGTCGCTGCGTCGTACTGAACGATGGGGAAACTGAAGTCCTGCGAATAGGCCGTGCCGCCGGCAAAGATGGACCGGCCGTCCGCCGACCAGCTGACGGTTCGCAAGTCGCCGCCGTAAGTCGCAACGATGGGCAACCGCGCCGTTGAACGCCCCGACTCGGTGTCGAAGATTTCGATCGGTTCGTGGCTGCGATCCTTGCCGGCGGATGGGCCGGTCGAATCGGCAAACGCGATCGCAAGTGATTTCCCGTCGGGGCTGAAGCTCACGCCGGCCGCGCGCCGCTGGCCCAAAGCCAGCGTGCTCAGCGGCGTGACCGCGCCGGCCTGGGCGCGATACAGGCGCAAGCTGCCGTCCAGGCTGACCACGGCGGCTATTCCGTTGGCGGACACCGCGACTCCGAACACCGGCCCGCCCAGGCGTTCTTCGATCAGCAGCTTTCCATCCGGGGCAAAAGCCTTGAAGCCGTCGGTGCCGGCATAGCCCGCCAGCAGCACCGTGCCGTCGCGCGACCACACCAGTTTGCGCACATCGCCGGCCTTGGCGTCCAAGGTCTGCCGCAACGCACCGCTGTCGAGATCGAACAGGTAGATGGCGTGCATGCGGCCTTCGCCGCCGGTCGTGCCACCCACCGCAACCAGCGGCTGGCTCGGGTGGATGGCTGCGCCGTACAGCCGCCCGCCTTCGGCGCCAAAGGCAAACGGCCGCAGGACGTGGCGCAACTCGCCGCTGGCCAGATCCCACACGCGCGCGCTGCGGTCGTCCGAGGTGGTGACCGCCAGGCCACGCGCAGAATCAACGTCGATGCGGCGCACCGGCGCGCTGTGGCTGCCTTGTTCGACGACCAGCAGCGGTTGTTGGGCGCGGGCCGGGGGCGACAGGACGGCCAGGCCGGCACAAGCCACCAGCGCAGCGACCCATCCCAGCAGCGTTGCCATGGATCGCAGGGCACCACCGCGGGTCATCGACGAGCTCTCAAGGAAACGCCGGGCCGCCCCAAGTTCCTTTGATCCCCGCGGGGGACGGGCGCCGCGAGGCGGCGTCCTTGGGGCGCTCAATACGACTGACTGCTTGCCACTCAACATCGCGATTCCGGCGGTCCTCTCCCTTGCACGCCGGAATCGAAGCTTGGCCAGAGGTGCAGCCAAGCTTGTCGATTCAATGTGGACCTGAACTCGCTGTTCCGGGCGCGCACCGAGGTTTGGTTTTACCACCTCGGTGTGATGACGAAAGACACCCGATCACGGGGCCTTGCCCGGCTTGAGCAGCCCGGTGGCCAGCAAGGTGCCCGCGACGATGACAGCGCAACCCAGCAGCATGACCCAGCTCACCCCTTCGGCAAGGAACATCCAGCCCCACAGCACCGCGAACGCCGGGATCAGGAAGGTCACGGCAATCGCATTGGCCGGGCCGATGTTGGCAATCAGCCGAAAGTACAGAACGTAGGCCATGCCCGTGCACAGCAGCGCGAGCGCAAGCACGGCCATCCAGGCCGTGCCGGAGGGGTTGACCTGCGGCCACCACACGATGGCGGGGCCGGCCAAAAAGAGCGCGGCGCTCAGCTGGCTGCCGGCGGCCACCGCCAGCGGCGGCACGCCGGTGAGGCGCCGTTTGGTGAAGTTGGCCGAAACGCCGTACAGCAGTGTTGCCCCAATACACGCCACCACGGCCCAACCCGATCCGCCAGGCTTGAAGCTGGCCCCTTGGTTGACATTGGTCCAGGCCAGCCACAGCACACCACAGAAGCCGACGGCCAGGCCCACGATGCGTGATGGCGTGAGCCTGTCCTTCAGCCACAGCCAAGCGATGACGGCGCCAAACAGCGGAGCCGCCGCATTGAAGATCGAAGACAGCCCGGCCGTGATCGAGAGGGCGGCATAACCAAAGAGCAAAAAGGGCAGCGCGGAGTTGGTGATGCCAACGACGAAGATGGGCCGCCAGTGCTGGCGCAGCGCGCCCATCTGCCCGCGAAAACGCAGCAGCGGCAGCAGAAAGCAGCTCGCGCCGATCACCCGAACGGCGGACAACGCGGCCGGGCCGAACTCGGCCGCGCCCATCCGCATGAACAGAAACGACCCACCCCACAGCGCCGCGAGTGTGAGCAGCTCGCCGATATCCGAGGCCCTCAAGCCGCGTCCTCGAACAGCGGGTTCTGTACCAGCGCCTTGAGCCGAGCGCCTTCCAATTGAAGCAGCGCCGTCTTGCGCTCCAGGCCCGCGGCGTAGCCGGTGAGCGCACCGTTGCTGCCGATCACCCGGTGGCAAGGCACGATCACGCCGAGCGGGTTTTTGCCGATGGCAGCACCCACGGCACGCACCGCCTGAGCGGCGTCGACCGCGCGCGCAATCTCGCCGTAGCTGCGCGTGGTGCCGGCCGGTATGCGCAGCAGGGCTTGCCAGACGGCGCGTTGAAACGGCGTGCCCAGCAAGTCCAGCGGCAAGTCGAAGCCGTCTTTCCCGCCGGCAAAGTAGTGCGTGAATTGCGCAATCGCGCGCAGCAGCAGCGCATCGTCGGGCCGATCCGGCGCCTTCAGATCACCCGGGTGGTCTTTTTGCCGAATGAACCAGGCACCCGCCATGCCGGTGCGCGTGCGTGCCAGCAGCATCGGTCCCAGCGGCGATGCGTACTGCGCCTGCGCGGTGCAAGCGGTTTGAATGGCGGTGGTGGCAAAGCTCATGGTGTTGTCTCCAAACTGTTCCAAAGGCGCAGCACGGCGTAGGCGCGCCAGGGTCGCCAAGTGGCAGCGCGGCGGTCTGCCTCGCGCTGCGAGGCGGTGTTGAAAAGTTGCTTCATCGCCTTCAGCACCGCCACGTCATTCGGCGGGAAGGCGTCGGGCCAGCCCAACGCGCGCATCGCGATGTAGTGAGCCGTCCAGGGCCCGATGCCGGGCAGCCCGCACAGTTGCGCGATCAAGCCTTCCGGCGCCGCCTGGGTTTGCATCAGCGTGGCCAGTGTCGGCCAGGCTTGCGCGAGCGCGATGATGGCGTTGGCCCGGGCGCGGATGATGCCCAGCTCGGCGATGCGTTCGGTGCTCAGCGCGGCGAGCACCGCGGGCGCGGGGAAGGCTTTGTCAATGCCCGCCCACGCCGTCGCAACCGGCTCGCCGAAGCGCTCGACCACGCGTCGCGCGAGCGTGCGTGCCGCCGCCACGCTGATCTGCTGGCCCAGGATGGCGCGCACCGCCAGCTCAAACCCATCCAGGCTTCCCGGCAGCCGAATCCCGGCGGCACCCGGCAGCTCGATGAGCGCAGCGTCAATGGTTTGTGGTGCGGCGTCCAGGTCCAGCCATTGGCGTGCGGCGCTGACGATGCGGCCACTGGCAGCCGCCCATTGCGATGCGAAGCGCAGGTGGACGCGGGCCGACCGCGGCAAGAACTGCGCTTCGATCCAACCGGCGCTGTCGGCCACGATGCCGGCGCGCAGCGTGCGTCGAATGATGAGCCCTTCGACCGCCTCGACACCCGCAATCGCGCGCAACGCGACGAAGCGCAGCAGCGCATCCAGGTCGTACGGCGCGCGATAGCTCAGCGTCACGGTCACGGCATCATCGCCGCGGGGCGCGTCCTCGGCCGCGTCACCGCGCAGCCGGCTCGGGCTCATGCGGTAGTTGTCCGCAAACGCGGCGTTGAAGCGGCGCAAGCTCTTGAAGCCGCTGGTCAGGGCCACCTGCGCAATCGGCAGGCGCGTGTCGGTGAGCAACTGCTTGGCCAGCAGCAGGCGGCGCGTTTGCAGATACTGCAAGGGCGTCACGCCGTGCTCGGTGGCGAAGATTCGGCGCAAGTGGCGGTCGCTCACGCCCAGCCGTTCGGCAATGGCCGCCAGGCTGGGCGTGTCGCCGCTGGCCGCGTGCTTGTCGAGCTCGCCGGCCGCTTGCAGGGCCAGCGTGCGTGATGCGTCCATCACCGTCCAGCGCACACCCGCGCCCGGCGCGATCTCGGGCCGGCACTTCAGGCACGGGCGAAACGCGGCCGCTTCAGCTTGCGCCGGGGTGTCGAAGAAGCGGCAGTTCTCGCGCTTGGGCGTGCGCACGCGGCAGATCGGCCGGCAGTAGATGCGGGTCGACGTGACCCCGACGAACCACAGCCCGTCGAAGCGGGCGTCGCGTGCGGTGAGCGCCTGGTAGGCGGCATGGGGATCGAGAAGCATGGGGCTGATTATGGCCAGCCGCGGCCGCACGACTCGCCGTTTTCGGACATGTCAAGCGGGTGTCGTTCAATCCTTTCCAAACGCACCATGCCGCCCGGCGCCAGCGGCAAATCGTCCCGCGCCGTGGAGCGTTTCGCCCGACGCCACGGTGTGTTGGCCGAGCGCGAACTCCTGTGCCAACGCGTCGCGCAAAGTCAGATTGTGTTGGCCAAACACACTTGCACGGTCGTTGCGCAGGCATTGCTGTGGATGCGCGCCGATCTGCGCTGCCAATTCCAGCGCCGCGGCAAGCGCTTGGCCGGCGGGCACCACCCGATTGGCCAGGCCGAGCGACAGCGCCTCGTCGGCGGCGACGGGCCGGCCGGTCAGGATCAGGTCGAGCGCGCGGCTGTGGCCGATCAGGCGCGGCAGCCGCACGGTTCCGCCGTCGATCAGCGGCACGCCGAAGCGGCGGCAAAACACGCCGAAGATGGCCGTCGCGCTGGCGACGCGCAGGTCGCACCACAGCGCCAACTCCAGGCCGCCGGCCACGCAATAACCTTCGACGGCGGCGATCACCGGCTTGCTCAATTGCATGCGGCTGGGGCCCATCGGGCCGTCGGCCTGCATGTCGGGACTCAGGCTCAGCGCGTCGGCGTTGTTGCCGAACCCGCCCGCAACCGCCTTCAAATCGGCGCCGGCGCAGAAGTGCCCGCCGCTGCCGTGTAGCACGGCCACGCAGGCCTGGCAATCGGCGTCGAACGCACGAAATGCCTGAGCGAGCAGATGCGCAGTCTCGCCGTCGACGGCATTGCGCACATTCGGACGGTTCAGCGTGACGGTCCAGACCTTGCCATTGCGCTCGATGACGATGCTGTTCATTTCACGGTCCCCGGTGTTTCGGTCGAGATTGAATCCGCATTGGCCACCGCGATGCGACCCGCCACCTGGAACTGGCCGCCGCTGCCCGGCGTCAAGACGACCATCTCCGAGGTGGCGGGGTGCACACCCGTGAATGCCGCCGTCGTCGAACCGTGCGTCACCAGGATCAGGTTGCCTGTTTTCGGTGCCTTGGCGACCAACTCGCGGAACGTGGCCAGCTGGCGCTCGCGGTTCTGCGGCCGATCGAACAGGTTGCCCAGCGCGGGATGCGGTTGCGCGGCGCCGAACGCGATTTTCGCGGTGTCGATGCAGCGGCACCACGGGCTGGACAACACGCGCGCGATTCTGATGCCACGGGCTCGAAACGCCGCACCCAGGCGCTGCGCCTCCTGGCGGCCGGCATCGGACAAGTTGCGCTGCGTACCGCAGTCGGCGAGCAAGAAGCCCGGTGGATCGCCGATGCCCGGCTCGGTCAGCGCATGGCGGATCAGCACCACCTGGCCCCCCTGTTTCAGCCGGGCCCACAAGGCCTCGTTCAACGCCTCGTTCGCGTGCGCGGCGCCGGCCCACAGCAGCGCCGCGGCCAGCAGGACGCGCAGCCCCGCTGTCACGCTCAAACCATGGCAGCGCTCCCGGGCCTGGCGCCGCGACATGACGGTTTGCATTTCGGGCACCCTCCATCACCGGCGCATTCAGCTTGCGCATCGGCGCTGTTGACGATGCTCAAGTGTGCCCGTTGCCGCTGCATGTGGAGGCCAGCCCGTGGCCGGTTCAGTGCCGGACCCAGCCGCCACCCCTCAAATGCCACCGGCCCTGGTACGGCGCCCAGCGGTACGGCGACCAGACGAAGCCGACGCGCGGCCGATCCCAGCGCCCGGGAACCCAGTGATGCCGGCCGCCACCCCAGCCCCAGTAACCGCCGAGCCAGATTGCGCCCGCGAAGGGCACGACGGGCACGACCTCGACATAGGGTGCCGGCGGCGGAACGTCGGCGCTGGCGACCGGCTCGCCGGACTCGGGGTAGCCCGGGTAGCCCGCCACCGGGCGCGGTCCGTAGGGGACGACCACGCAGGCCGACAGGAGCAGCGCGGACAACACGGGCAGCATGACTCGGAGCTTGGGCATGATGGGTCCTTTGACTAAGATGGCCTCAAGCTCCACTAACCCGAAACCGGGGCGGCGCGATGACCAAGGTTCGCGGCTTTACAACAGCTTTACCGAGTAACGGTTGGCCGTTGCGCAGGCCATGCCAGTGCGCGGGCCGACGCGGAGCCTCGGGTTCACCCAAAGGAGACACATCATCATGGAACCCGTTCGCTGGGGCATTTTGTCCACCGCTTTGATCGGCACCGAAAAGGTGATCCCCGCCATGCTCAAGAGCAAGCAGCTGGCCGTTGTGGCCATCGCCTCGCGGGACTTGAACAAGGCGCAGGCCGTCGCAGC
>JANNDW010000189.1:0-16217 GCA_031378125.1 Methylibium sp.
ATGCACCCGGGCCAGGCCGAACTCAAAACCATGATGCAGGCCGCCGGTTTCGGCCATGTGGATGTGCACAACCTGAGCGCCGGGGTCGTGGCCCTGCATGTCGGCATCAAGTGCTGACCCGCGTATTTTCGCAGCCGGCGAGTGCCTCGCGGCGCTGGCTTCAAAGCCGCCAGACCTTCAGGCCCGCGCCCCGCAGTTCGCTCTCCGAGAACCCGGCTTTCACGTCGATGAAGCAGCCGCCCTTGACCACCTTGCGGGTGATCTCTTCCGTGGTGAGTTGCCGGTACGCGTTGTGCGCCACCGCGGCGACGATGGCGTCGGCGCGTGGCAGCGCATCCCAAGACAGCAGCTTCACGCCGTATTCGTGCAGGGCTTCGGCGGGGTCGCCATCGGGGTCGTGCACGAACACGTCGACGCCATAGCTCTTGAGCTCGTTGATGATGTCGACGACCTTGCTGTTGCGCAGGTCGGCGCAGTTTTCCTTGAAGGTCAGGCCCAGCACGTTGACCTTGGCGCCCTTGACGTAGCTGCCGCTGGCGATCATCTGCTTGACGGTCTGCTCGGCGATGTACTTGCCCATGCCGTCGTTGATGCGCCGCCCGGCCGTGATCACCTGCGGGTGGTAGCCCAGCATCTCGGCCTTGTGGGTCAGGTAGTACGGGTCCACGCCGATGCAGTGGCCACCCACCAGGCCGGGCTTGAACTTCAGAAAATTCCACTTGGTGCCGGCGGCCTCCAAGACTTCGGTGGTTTCGATGCCGATCCGGTCGAAGATGATGGCCAGCTCGTTCATCAGCGCGATGTTCAGGTCGCGCTGGGTGTTTTCGATCACCTTGCAGGCCTCGGCCGCCTTGATGCTGGAGCAGCGGTGCACGCCGGGCTTGACGACCCGCTCATACAACCGGGCCACCTTCTCCAGCGTTTCGGGCGTGTCGCCGGCGACGACCTTGACCACGTTGGTCAGCATGTGCTCGCGGTCACCCGGGTTGATGCGCTCGGGGCTGTAGCCGACGAAGAAGTCGCGCTTCCATTTCAGGCCGGAGGTCTGCTCCAGCACGGGGATGCACACCTCTTCGGTGGCGCCGGGGTAGACGGTGGATTCGTAGATCACGGTGGCGCCCTGCTTCAAGTGCGGCCCCACGCTCTTGCTGGCGCCCACCAGCGGGCCGAAGTCGGGGATGTGCGCGCTGTCCACCGGCGTGGGCACGGCGATCAGGATGAAGTCGGCCTCGCGCAGCGCGGCGGGGTCGCCGGTGTATTCGGCGTGGAGGGCCAGGCGCATCTCGGCATCGGGGATCTCGCGCGAGGGGTCGGTGCCGGCGCGGCACTTGGCGACCTTGTCCTCGACGATGTCAAAGCCGATCGTGCGGCTGTGCTTGCCGAACTCGACGACCAGCGGCAGGCCCACGTACCCCAGGCCGATCACTGCAATGGTGGGGGTGGCAGTCATTTGACCCGTCCGTAAGTGTCCTCGAACCGCACGATGTCGTCTTCGCCGAGGTAGCTGCCCGACTGCACCTCGATGATCTCCAGCGGCACCTTGCCCGGGTTGGCCAGGCGGTGCACCTGGCCGAGCGGAATGTAGGTGCTCTGGTTTTCGGTCAGCAGCAGCACCTGGTCGCCGTTGGTGATCTCGGCGGTGCCGGTGACGACGATCCAGTGCTCGGCGCGGTGGTGGTGCTTTTGCAGGCTGAGCGATGCGCCCGGCTTGACCATGATGCGCTTGACCTGAAAGCGCGGCCCCGAGTCGATGCTGTTGTACCAGCCCCAGGGCCGGTGCACCTGGCGGTGCAGCGTGTGTTCACTGCGGCCCGAGCTTTGCAGCTGGCCGACGATGTGCTTGACCTCCTGGCTGCGGCTGCGATCGACCACCAGCACGGCGTCGGCGGTTTCCACCACCACCACGTCGCTCAGGCCCACCACGCTGACCAGCCGGCTGGTGGCGTGCACCAGCGTGTTGTGGCTGTCGCGCACGATCGCATCGCCCACCACGGCGTTGCCATCGGCGTCTTTGTCGCTGACTTCCCACACCGCGTCCCAGGCGCCCAGGTCGGACCAGCCGGCGTTCATCGGCACCATGCGGATGTCGAACTCAGGTGCTTCGGGGCAGCGCTCCATCACCGCGTAGTCGACCGACTCAGCGGGTATCGCGGCGAAGGCGGTCTTGTCGGGGCGCACGAAGCTGGCGTCGGTGCCGCGGCCGGCCCAGGCCGCGTCGGTCGCGCTGGCGATGTCGGGGCGGAACTGCCGCAAGGCCTTCAGCCACAGCGACGCGCGCACCACAAAGATGCCGCTGTTCCAGAAATAGCCGCCGTCGGCCAGATAGCGCTGTGCGGTGGCGGCGTCCGGCTTTTCAACGAACTTCGCCACCCTTAGCTCACCGCTCGCGGCTATGGCCGTGCGCAGGTAACCGAAGCCGGTTTCCGGCCGGTCTGGCGTGATGCCCAGCGTGACGATGGCACCGCCCGCGGCCGCCCGCACTGCCTGTTGCAGTGCCGACGTGAAGCCAGCCTCGTGGGTGTAGGTGTGGTCGGCGGCGCTCACCACCAGCACCGGGTCGGCAGCGTCGGCGCCGGCGCCGTCTCGGGCATAGAGCGCTGCCAGCGTCATCGCCGGCGCGGTGTTGCGGCCCATCGGCTCCAGCAGCACGCTGGCTGGCGAAAGCTTGATTTCGCGCAACTGGTCGAGCACCAGGAAGCGGTGCTCCTCGTTGCCGACCACGCAGGGCGCAGCCACGCTGATGTCGGCGGCGGCCAGGCTCGACAGGCGCTGCGCGGCCTGCTGGAACAGGCTGCGTCTGCCCTGCAGCACCAGGAACTGCTTGGGGTACTGGGCCCGCGACAAGGGCCACAGCCGCGTGCCGCTGCCACCGGCCATGATGACGGGTTGAACGTGGATGGGGGTCATGGGTTGTCCAAAAGCGTCAGGTCACCTGAGCGTGTGGCCACGGTTGGCGGCGGCGGCGGGTCAGGCCGCAAGACCGTTCGGATTCAGGCTTTGCCAGCGCCAGCTGTCAGCGCACATTGCATCCAGGCCGCGGCGGCCTTGCCAGCCGAGCAGCTTCTTGGCCAGGGCCGGATCGGCATAACAGGCGCCGATGTCGCCGGGCCGGCGCGCGACGATGTCGAACGGCACCGCGCGGCCGCTGGCCCGCTCGAAAGCGCGCACCAGTTCGAGCACGCTGTAGCCGGTGCCGGTGCCCAGGTTGGCGGTGATTGAACGGTGGGTGTCCAGCAGGTAGCGCAATGCGGCCACGTGGCCATCGGCCAGGTCGAGCACGTGGATGTAGTCGCGCACGCCGGTACCGTCGGGCGTGTCGTAGTCGTTGCCGAACACCTGCAGGCGTGCGCGCTTGCCGATCGCCACCTGGGCGACGTAAGGCATCAGGTTGCTGGGCGTGCCGCGCGGGTCTTCGCCGATCAGGCCGCTCTCGTGCGCGCCCACCGGGTTGAAGTAGCGCAGCAGCGCGATGGCCCAAGTGGGCTCGGCATGCAGCAGGTCACGCAGGATGTTCTCGCCCATCAGCTTGGTGGCGCCGTACGGATTGGTGGTGGACAGGTGCGCGTCCTCGCGGATCGGCAGCCGCTCGGGCTTGCCGTACACGGTGGCGCTGGAGCTGAACACCAGTGTCTGGCAGCCGTGGCGCTGCATGGTTTGGCACAGGTTGAGCAGGCTGCCCAGGTTGTTGGCGTAGTAGTCCAGCGGCTTGGCGGTACTTTCGCCCACGGCCTTGTAGGCGGCGAAGTGCACCACGGCGTCGATCCGGCGATGCGTGAACATGGCCTCTATCGCAGCGGCATTGCACACGTCGGCCTGTACAAAATCGGGGGCGGCTCCGCTCAGCGTCTTCAGGCGGTTCAACACCTCGGGCGAGCTGTTGCTGAAGTTGTCCACGCCCACCACGTCGAAGCCGGCCGCCAGCAGCGCCAGCCAGGTGTGAGAGGCAATGTAGCCGGCCGCGCCGGTGAGCAGACAAGTGGGCTTCGTCATTTGATGGTGAACTGCGCGCAGCAGTCGGTGGTGTGGCTGTTGAGAGGCCCGACCGACACGCTGCCGAAGGGTCTCTTGACACTGCGGTCATCAAACATCGGCGAGATGGGTTTGCCACGTGCCGGGCGCCTTTTCACATGCGCACGGACGCGGCCAGACAGGCGGTAAAGCGCCGATTCTCACCCAAATCCCCGCGTGCGCCGCCCCACGTTCCGGAGGGTGCAAGCGCATCGCGTGCCTACAATCCGTGCATGTTTCACACTATCCAATCGGCCCTCGCCACCGCGGCGTTGGAGCGCGCCACGCTGCTGGTCAATCACGTGTTGGCCTCCGAACCGGTGGCGGCGCAACGGCTGCGCCCGCACGTGGGGCGTTGGGTGCGTTTGCAGTTCGACGGCTGGCCGGCATTGCTGCCGCCGCTGCCCAGCCTGGCGTTTCGCATCACCCCCGCCGCGCTGGTGGAATGGTGTGGTGAACAAGCGCCCGAGCAGGTCGATCTGCAAATCAGCCTGGACGCCACCAACCCGGCGCTGGCGGTGATGCAGGCGCTGGCCGGCGAGCGGCCGCGCGTGACGGTGTCGGGGGACGCGGCCTTTGCCACCGACGTGAACTGGCTGTTCGACACGCTGCGCTGGGACATCGAAGACGATCTGGCCAAGATCGTCGGGCCGGCGCCGGCGCATGAGATGGCCCGCCTCGGCCGGGCCATCGCCACCGGCCTGCGCGATGCGGTGAACACGGCCGGCGCAATGGCCGCGCGCGGGCGCCGCGACGGACAGACCGTTTGATGCGGCACATCGCGCGCCTGATCGTCATTTGCGTGACGGTTTTGCGCTACGGGCTGGACGAGCTGGCCTTGTCGAGCTTTCGCCAGCCGTGGGTGCGATTGCTGGTGCGGGTGGGCACGATCGGCCGCAAGCTCGATGCGCCGCGCGGCGAGCGCCTGCGCAAGGGGTTGGAGCGGCTCGGGCCGATCTTCGTGAAGTTCGGCCAGGTGCTGTCGACCCGGCGTGATTTGCTGCCCACCGACCTGGCCGACGAACTGGCGAAGCTGCAGGACGACGTGCCGCCGTTTCCCGCGAGCCAGGCACGCGCCTTGGTGGAAAAAGCGTTTGGCCGGCCGATTGACGCGGTGTTCGCGCGTTTTGACGCCGAGCCGGTGGCCAGTGCGTCGATCGCCCAGGTGCACTTTGCAGCCCTGAAAGACGGCCGTGAGGTGGCGGTCAAGGTGCTCCGCCCGGGCATGCTGGAAGTGATCGACGACGACCTGGCGCTGCTGCGCACCTTGGCGCGCTGGGTCGAGCGGCTGTTCGTCGACGGCAAACGCCTCAAGCCGCGCGAGGTGGTGGCCGAGTTCGACAACCACCTGCACGACGAGCTCGACCTGGTGCGCGAGGCCGCCAACGCTGCGCATTTGCGCCGCAACATGCAAGGCCTGAACCTGATCATGCTGCCCGAGATGGTGTGGGAGCTGTGCACCAAGAGTGTCATCGTGATGGAGCGCATGAACGGCGTGCCGATCAGCCAGACGCAGCGCCTGATCGATGCGGGTGTGGACATCCCGAAGCTGGCGCGCGACGGCGTGACGATCTTCTTCACCCAGGTGTTTCGCGACGGCTTCTTTCACGCCGACATGCACCCGGGCAACATCCAGGTCAGCATCGCGCCGGAAACCTTCGGCCGTTACATCGCGCTGGACTTCGGCATCGTGGGCACGCTCTCCGAGCCGGACAAACAGTACCTGGCACACAACTTCATCGCCTTCTTCCGGCGCGACTACAAGCGTGTGGCCGAGCTGCACCTGGAGAGCGGCTGGGTGCCCGCCGGCACGCGGGTCGACGAGCTCGAAGGCGCCATTCGCGCGGTCTGCGAGCCGCACTTCGACCGGCCGCTGAAGGACATCTCGCTGGGCCAGGTGCTGCTGCGGCTGTTCCAGACCTCGCGCCGCTTCAACGTGGAGATCCAGCCGCAACTGGTGTTGCTGCAGAAGACGCTGCTCAACGTGGAGGGGCTGGGCCGCCAGCTCGACCCCGAGCTGGATTTGTGGAACACCGCCAAGCCGTTCCTTGAGCGCTGGATGAACGAGCAGGTGGGCTGGCGCGGCCTGCTGGAGCACATGAAGAACGAAGCGCCGCGCTATGTGCAGTTGCTGCCGCAACTGCCGCGCTTGTTGCACCAGGCCCTGCAGCCGCGGCCGACGGCCGAGCAGCGTGCGCTGGAGGCGCTGCTGGCCGAGCAGCGCCGCACCCACCGGCTGCTGCGCGCCATCGTGTGGGTCTGCCTGGGGTTTGTGCTGGGCCTGATCGTGACGTTGGCGGTGCTGCGATTGGGTTGACGGCCGGCGCCGAGCTGCCTCAGCGGGTTGCCTTGAAGTTGGTGAACGTGCGCGTCTGCACACGCCGGATGTCTTGCGGCAGGCTATCGGGCGCGGTCATGCGGGCGAGGTCTTGGGGGCTGAGAAAGATCGACTTGTTCTCCGCCACGTCCTTGTTGACGAACTTCAACGAGGCCCGGTTCGGGTTGGCGTAGAACACCTTGTTGGTCAGCGAGGCATGCACTTGCGGGCGCAGGATGTAGTTGATGAACAGATGAGCGTTCATGGGGTGTTTGGCGTCGGTGGGGATGGCCATCGAGTCGAAGAACAGCGTGGCCCCGCTGGGCGGCACCAAGGCTTCGATGTGGTTGCCGTTGTTGGCCTGCTGCGCGCGCGATCGGGCGATGTTGATGTCGCCCGAATAACCCATCACCGCGCACAGCGCGCCGCCGGCCAGCTCATCGATGTAGCCCGACGACGAGAAGCGGGTCACGAACGGGCGCACCTTCTTCAGCAGGTCGCCCGCTGCCGGGTAGTCGGCGGCATTGCGGCTGAACCCAGGCTTGCCCGCGTACAGCAGCGCCACCGGCAGCACCTCGGAAGCCGAATCGAGAAAATTCACCCCGCAGCCCTTCAGCCTGGCCGCGTACTGGGGGTCGAACAGCAGCGACCAGGGGTTCGCTGGCATGGGCAGGTCGCCGAGCGCCTTTTTGACTTTGTCGACGTTGATGCCCACCGTGACGAAGCCCCACAGCCAGTTCGCCAGGTGTTGGTTGCCGGGGTCCACCTTGGCCATCTGCTCCAGGATGGCCGGGTCCAGGTTGCCCCAGTTCGTCAGCACGGCGCGGTCCAGCTTGCGGAACAGCTTGGCCTCGATCTGCTGTTTGGCAAAGTGCGCGCTGGGCACCACGATGTCGTAACCCGTTTTGCCGGCGACCAGCTTGGCGTGCAGGATCTCGTTGTTGTCGTAGTTGTCGTAGTTGACCTTGATGCCGGTCTCGCGTTCGAAGTTCTTGATCGTGTCGTCGGCGATGTAGTCCGACCAGTTGTAGATGTTCAAGACCTTCGCCTCGGGCGCGGCAGCGTCGGCGGCACGGGCCGGGCCGGCGGTGAACAACGCCAGGGCCAGGGCGCTGGCAGCGGACACGAGGGGTTTGGCGATGATGTGGATCACTTGGGAACTCCCTGTTCGATGGGCCATTGAAGAAGCGCGGATTCAGTCCCACGTAGAACGCAGGCCCGGGGGATGCGCCGACACACCCCCGTATAATTCTAGGTTTTCCGTTCTGAATCAAGGGCTTAGCCATGCCAATCTATGCCTACCGCTGCGCCGCGTGTGGCCACGCCAAGGATGTCCTGCAGAGGATCTCCGACCCGCTGCTGACGGCATGCCCGTCGTGCGGCGCCGAAGCCTTTAAGAAGCAGGTCACGGCCGCGGGCTTTCAGCTCAAGGGCTCGGGCTGGTACGTCACCGATTTTAGAGGCGACTCGAAGGCGGGCAAACCGGCCGAAACCGACGCCGGCGCAGTGGCCAAGGGCGATGCGAGCAAGGGCGAGGGCGTGAAAACCGAAGCCGAAAAAACCGCAGCCGGAAAGGCCGAAAAGAGCCCCGCCGACACCCCCAAGAGCGACGCTGCCGGCGCCAAGAGCCCGCCGCCCGCAACCCCCGCGGCGGCGCCAGCGTCGGGCGCGCCCGCGGGCGGCGCCGGCACCGCGGCCGGCAGTCAGTGATGGGCGCCTTTTACAGGTAGTGCCTTGAAAAAATACTTCATCGCCGGTTTGTTGGTCTGGCTGCCGCTGACCATCACGATCTGGGTGCTGCACTCCGCGCTGGGCTTGCTCGACGGCGTGTTTGGCTGGGTGCTCAACGCCTCGCAGGCGGTGCTGCCGATTGCGGCCCACGGCTTCATCGAGAAGCTGCGCAACGTACCGGGCCTGGGCGTGCTGGTGTTGTTGGTCGGGCTGCTGTTGACCGGTGCGTTCGCCGCCAACATCGTCGGCCAATGGTGGCTGGCGCGGGGACACCGGCTGTTGAACAAGATTCCCATCGTCAAGTCGATCTACAGCTCGGTCAAGCAGGTGTCGGACACGCTGTTCTCCAGCAGCGGCAACGCTTTCCGTGAAGCGGTGTTGGTGCAGTACCCACGGGCTGGCTGCTGGACCATCGCCTTCGTCACCGGCAAGCCGGGTGGCGAAGCGGCCCAGCACCTCGCGGGCGACTACCTGAGCATCTACGTCCCGACCACACCCAACCCGACCTCGGGCTTTTTCCTGATGCTGCCCCGCGCCGATGTGATTGCACTGAAGATGAGCGTGGACGAAGCGCTGAAGTACGTGATTTCGATGGGTGTGGTCGCACCACCGAACGGGGTTGTTGCCCGGCCCGAGCTGGCGCGAAATTGACCCGGCCGAGCGCCTGGGCAACGCGCTCCAGCCCCCAGGGCCTGCATCGAAGCAGCCCCCAAGAGCCTCCCGGATCAAATCCCGCACTACCGAACGGAACCCCGCGTGTTCCCCTTGTCGCCCCGTTGACGGAGTATGTCCATGAGAACAACTTATTGCGGCCTGGTCAGCGAGACGCTGATGGGCCAGACCGTGACCTTGATGGGCTGGGCGCACCGCCGCCGCGACCATGGCGGCGTGATCTTCATCGACCTGCGCGACCGGGAAGGCCTGGTGCAGGTGGTGTGCGACCCCGACCGCGCTGACATGTTCAAGGTGGCCGAAGAGATTCGCAACGAGTTCTGTCTGAAGATCGTCGGCAAGGTGCGCGCACGGCCCGCCGGCACGGCCAACGCCAACCTCACCAGCGGCAAGGTCGAGGTGCTGTGCCTGGAGCTGGAGGTGCTGAACCCCAGCGTCACGCCGCCGTTCCAGCTCGACGAAGACAACCTGTCCGAGACCACGCGCCTGACGCACCGCGTGCTGGACCTGCGTCGCCCCTTCATGCAGCGCAACATGATGCTGCGCTACCGCGTGGCGATGGAAGTGCGCAAGTTCCTGGACGCCAACGGTTTTATCGACATCGAGACGCCGATGCTCACCAAGAGCACGCCCGAGGGCGCGCGCGACTACCTGGTGCCTTCGCGTGTGCACGACGGCATGTTCTTCGCGCTGCCGCAGAGCCCGCAACTCTTCAAGCAACTGCTGATGGTGGCGGGCTTCGACCGCTACTACCAGATCACCAAGTGTTTCCGCGACGAAGACTTGCGTGCCGACCGCCAGCCCGAGTTCACGCAGATCGACATCGAGACCAGCTTCCTGACCGAGGAAGAGATCCGCACGATGTTCGAAGGCATGATCCGCAGCACCTTCGAGCATGCCATCGGTGTGGTGCTGCCGGCCTTCCCGGTGATGCTGTATGCCGACGCGATGCGGCTGTACGGCTCGGACAAGCCCGACCTGCGTGTCAAGCTTCAGTTGACCGAGCTGACCGACGTGATGGTCGACGTGGACTTCAAGGTCTTCGCGACCCCCGCGGCGATGAAGGACGGCCGCGTGGTGGCCCTGCGCATTCCGGGTGGCGGTGAAATGAGCCGCGGCGAGATCGACGCCTACACCGAGTTCGTCAAGATCTACGGCGCCAAGGGGCTGGCGTGGATCAAGGTCAACGACGTGGCCAAAGGCCCGAGCCCGGCGGACCTGCGCTCGGGCTTGCAGTCGCCGGTGGTCAAGAACCTGCACGACCGGGCGCTGGCCGAGATCATCAAGCGCACCGGCGCGCGCAACGGCGACCTGCTGTTCTTCGGCGCCGACAAGGCCAAGGTCGTCAACGACGCCATCGGTGCGCTGCGCGTCAAGGTCGGCCACAGTGAGTTCGGCAAGGCGCACGGCCTGGTGCAGGGCGCCTGGGAGCCGCTGTGGGTGGTCGACTTTCCGATGTTCGAATACGACGACGCCGCGCAACGCTGGAACGCGGTGCACCACCCCTTCACCAGCCCGAAAGACGGCCACGAAGACTGGCTCGAGACCGACCCCGGCCGCTGTGTGGCCAAGGCCTACGACGTGGTGCTCAACGGCCTGGAGCTCGGGGGCGGCTCGATACGGATTCACCGTGAAGAGGTGCAGAGCAAGGTGTTCCGCGCGCTCAAGATCGACGCCGAGGAAGCGCAAGCGAAGTTCGGTTTCCTGCTCGACGCATTGCAGTACGGCGCACCGCCGCACGGCGGCATCGCGATCGGGTTGGACCGCTTCGTGATGTTGATGACCGGCGCCGAATCCTTGCGCGACGTGATCGCGTTCCCGAAGACGCAGCGCGCGCAATGCCTGCTGACCAATGCGCCGGGGCCGGTCGACGAGAAGCAGTTGCGCGAGCTGCACATTCGCTTGAGGAGCCCGCGGCAGGCCGAATGAGCCGAGCGCCGGGCCCTTGCGCCGATGCCTAGAATAACGACTCGTCAGCTCGGAGACCGATCATGGACGTGACCGCGACGCAGGCCAAGAACCGCCTCGGACAAGTGCTTGAACAGGCACAGCGTGAGCCTGTGTTCATCGAGAAATCCGGGCGGCGCCACAGCGTGGTGCTGTCGCTCGAGCAGTACGAAAAGCGGCTCGACGCGCAGCGCCCCGCGCGTGGCGCCGACGCAGGCAAGCGCTTCTGCGAGCGCTACAAAGGCTGGGTCGACATGCAAAACGAGCACGTCGAAACGCACGGCGTGTTTGGCGAGGAATGGCGCGCCTGATGAGGGTTGCGTCGTGGCGCAATTTGAGCGGTGTCTGAGCCCCCCATGGCTCGCGCCCACAAGATTCCCGAGTCGGTGCTGGTGGTGATCCACACCGCCGACCTCGAGGTGCTGTTGATCGAGCGCGCCGACCGGCCCGGTTTCTGGCAAAGCGTCACCGGCTCCAAGGACGCGCAGGGCGAGCCTTCGCAAACCACCGCCGTGCGCGAAGTGCTTGAGGAAACCGGCATCGCGATCGGCTCGCCCGATGTGCCGCTGGCGAACCTGCGCGATTGGCACTTGAGCAACGTCTACGAGATCTACCCGGTCTGGCGCCACCGCTACGCCGCTGGCGTGACGCACAACACCGAGGCCGTGTTCGGCCTGCGCGTGCCGCGCGACGTGCCGGTGCTGCTGAGCCCGCGCGAACACCTGCAGCACGCCTGGTTGCCGTGGCGAGAAGCGGCCGACAAGTGTTTCTCGGCCTCGAACGCCGAGGCCATCCTGCATTTGCCTCGTTTTCTGTAACGCGGATTCGTGAGACGACTTCTCCGATGCGCCACTCGAACCTCCCGCAGTTCACCCGTTCCACGCAGCTGCCCGCGCAGGTGCTGCGCGTGGCCACCTACAACATCCACAAGGGTGTACGCGGCATGGGGCGCAACAAGCGGCTGGAAATCCACAACATGGTGCTGGGCATCGAGGCGCTGGACGCCGACCTGGTGTTCCTGCAGGAAGTGCGGCACATGAACCGCGCCGAAGCCCGGCAGTTCCCTGACACCCACATCGGCTGGCCGCGGGTGCCGCAGGCCGAGTACCTGGCGCCGGAGGGGTACGACGCGGCTTACCACACCAACGCGGTAACGCGCCACGGCGAGCATGGCAACGCGCTGCTGTCGCGCTGGCCGCTGGGCGATGTGGGCCACCACGATGTATCCGACCACCAGTTCGAGCAGCGTGGCCTGCTGCATGTTCCGGTGCAATGGCACGGCGTTGCGCTGCACACCATCGTCGTGCACCTGGGGCTGATCCACGCCAGCCGGGTGCGCCAGGTGCAGCGGCTGGCCGAGTTCATCACCAAGGAGGTGCCGGCCGGCGAGCTGCTGATCGTGGCCGGCGACTTCAACGACTGGGGCGAAAAGCTCGACCTGCCGATGCACCGTTGCGGCCTGGCGCGCGCCGTGGTTGCGGGCCAGGCGACGGCTCGGCTGAACACATTCCCGTCGCGCATCCCGCTCTTTTCGATGGACCGCATTTACACCCGCGGCCTGCGCTGCGTGTCGGCTTCGGTGCCGCGCGGCCCGGTGTGGGCGCGCATGTCGGACCACCTTCCGCTGATCGCGGAGCTGGAACTGGCCTGACCCGGGCCGACGGGTTTGCCGATGCACGCTGACTGAGCAAAATCGCGCCATGCCCGCTCAAGCGCTTCGCCCCGACCACAACCTGACCCTGCTCAAGAACGGCGAGGCCTTGTTTCCCGCGATGGTCGAAGCGATCAACGCTGCGCGCTCCGAGGTGCTGCTGGAAACCTACATCTTCGAGTTCGAGGGCTCGGCGATTCCGGTCGCTCAGGCGCTGGAGCAAGCCGCTGCGCGCGGCGTCAAAGTCTGCGTGGTGGTGGACGGCGTGGGCACCGGTGAGCTGCCGCCGGCCTGGCAGCAGCGCTGGCGCAGCGCCGGTGTGCGCTGGCGCGTGTTCAACCCGGCAAAAGGCTGGCGCGTCCTGCTGCCCGATGGCTGGCGCCGCCTGCACCGCAAGCTGTGCGTGGTCGACGGCACGGTCGCCTTTTGCGGCGGCATCAACCTGCTGGACGACTACTACGACCCCAACCACGGCGCGCTCGCCGCGCCGCGGCTGGACTTTTCGGTGCGCGTCACCGGCCCGCTGGTGGCCGACATGCACGGCACGATGGCGCGCCTGTGGTGGCGCCTGCAGGTGGCGCGGGAGGCGACCAAATACGACTTCGAGGGCGCCTTGAAGGCCGTGCGCGCCGCCGCGCAGGCGGGTGCGGACATGGCGGCCGCGGCGGCCGATGTTCGGCACGAAGCGGTGGCCGCGCTGGTGCTGCGCGACAACGTGCGCTACCGGCGGCGCATCGAGGCCACCTACCGGGTGGCCATTGCGCAGGCGCGCAGTGAGATCTTGATTGCCAACGCCTACTTTGTTCCCGGTGTGCGGCTGCAGCGTTCGTTGCTGCGGGCCGCGCGGCGCGGTGTGCGCATCACGCTGCTGTTGCAGGGGCGCTATGAATACTTCATGCAGTACCACGCCAGCCGCGCGGTCTACGGCATGTTGCTCAACGCCGGCATCGAGATCATCGAATACGACGCCAGCTTTCTGCACGCCAAGGTGGCCGTGATGGATGCGGCCCGGGGAGCGCTGGCGACCGTGGGTTCGTCCAACCTCGACCCCTTGAGCCTGTTGCTGGCGCGCGAGGCGAATGTGTTCGTGCGCGACGATGCCTTCGCGGCCGAGCTGCGCGCCCACCTGCTGCACGCCATTGCCCACCAGGGCCGCCGCGTCGACCCACAGACGCACATGGAGCGCCCGGTGGTCACCCGCGCGCTGACCTGGGTGGCCTACGGGCTGATGCGCTTTGCATTGCTGCTGACCGGCAACCGGTACTGAGGGCGGGACCGTGAACGACCTGGATTCGGCGGACCTGATCGTGCAGCGGCCCGAAGGCCTGTACTGCCCGGCGGGTAATTTCTTCATCGACCCGTGGCGGCCGGTGGCGCGGGCCGTGATCACCCATGCCCATGCCGACCATGCCCGGCGCGGCCATGGCCACTACCTGGCGGCCGCGGCGGCCGAAGGCGTGCTGCGGTCGCGGCTGGGCGACATCAACCTGCAAACCCTGGCCTATGGCGTCGAAGTGGACCACTTCGGTGTGCGCATCAGCCTGCACCCGGCCGGCCATGTACTCGGCTCGGCGCAGGTGCGGCTGGAGCATGCCGGCCAGGTGTGGGTGGCGTCTGGCGACTACTTCGTGGCGGGCTCGGCCGCCGATGCGTGTGAGGACAACACCACCTGCACGCCGTTCGAGCCGGTGCGCTGCCATTGCTTCATCACCGAAAGCACCTTTGGGTTGCCGATCTACCGCTGGCGGCCGCAGCGCCAGGTGTTCGATGACATCAACGAGTGGTGGCGCGCCAACGCCGACGCCGGCCGCGCCAGCCTGCTGATGGCCTACAGCTTCGGCAAGGCGCAGCGCATCCTGGCGGGGGTGGACGCCGGCATCGGCCCCATCGTCGTGCACGCTGCGGTGGAGCCGCTGAACCGCGCTTACCGCGCCGCCGGCGTGGTGCTGCCGGCAACGCAACTCGTCACCGAGGTGACCCAGGCGGGCGACAAGGACGGCCTGCGGCGCGCGCTGGTGATCGCCCCGCCGTCGGTGCAGGGCAGCCCGTGGCTGAAACGCTTCGGCGACTACAGCGACGCGTTTGCCAGCGGCTGGATGCAGTTGCGTGGCGCGCGCCGGCGCCGTTCGGTGGACCGCGGTTTCGTGCTGTCCGATCACGCCGACTGGCCCGGCCTGCAGCGCGCCATCACGGCCACCGGCGCGCAACGCGTGATCGTGACGCATGGCTACGAATCGGTGATGGTGCGCTGGCTGACTGAACAGGGTTTGCAGGCGGGCGCCTTCAACACCGAATACGGCGACCAGGACGACGAGGCCGAGCCGGCGCCTGCGGTTGCGGTTGCGGCGCCGGCATGAAGCGTTTTGCCCAGCTCTACGCGGAGCTCGACGCGAACACCGCCACCAGCGCCAAGGTCGACGCGCTGCGGCGCTACTTTTCCCAGGCTGCCAGCGCCGACGCGGCCTGGGCGGTTTACTTCCTCGCCGGCGGCAAGCCGCGCCAGGTGGTGCCCACGGCCGCGCTGCGTGCGCTGGCCTGCCAGCGCGCCGGCATCGAAGACTGGTTGTTCGAAGCGTGCTACCAGGCCGTCGGCGACCTGGCCGAGACCATCGCGCATGTGCTGCCCGCGGCCACCCGCATCAGCGGCGTGGGCCTGGCCGACTGGATCGTGCTTCGCCTGCTGCCCTTGCGCGGCGCCGAGCCCGCGGCGCAGGCAGAACGGATCGGCGCGTACTGGGACGAGCTCGATGCACCCGGCCGCTATCTGCTGACCAAGCTGATCGGCGGCGGCTTTCGGGTCGGCGTGAGCAAACTGCTGGTGCAACGCGCGCTGGCCCAGAACGCCGGGCTGGACGCCAAGCTCGTGGCGCAACGCATGATGGGCTACACCGATGGCAAGACAAGGCCGGACGCGGCGCGCTATGAAGCCTTGACCAGCGCCTCCTCCACCGAGCCCGCGCAGGGCGGCCAGCCCTATCCGTTTTTTCTGGCCCACGCGATCGATGCGCCGCCGGCCGATTTTGAAGCCCGCCTGGGCCCGCCCGGCGACTGGCTGGTGGAGTGGAAGTACGACGGCATTCGCGCCCAGGGAGTCAAACGCGCCGGCCAGGTGTGGGTGTGGTCTCGCGGTGAAGAGCTGGTGACCGAGCGCTTCCCCGAAGTGGTGGCGCTGCTACAGCCGCTGCCCGATGGCACGGTGCTGGACGGCGAGATCGTGGTGTGGAAAGAGCGGCGCCCCGCACCCTTCAACCTGCTGCAGCAGCGCATCGGCCGCAAGACGCTGAACAGACGAGTACTGGCCGACGCGCCGGTGAGCTTCATCGCCTACGACCTGCTGGAATGGCAGGGCCAGGATGTGCGCGAACGCCCGCAGCACGAGCGCCGTCAGTTGCTCGAACAGGCCGCCGGCGGCGCGGGCGAGCCGGCGATGCAGGTCTCTCCACTCGAAACTCGCACGAGCTGGAGCGAACTCGCCGCGCTGCGCGAGGAGTCGCGAGCCCGCGGCGTCGAAGGCTTCATGCTCAAGCACCGCGACGCGCGTTATGGCACCGGCAGAACCAAGGCCGATGGCACCTGGTGGAAGTGGAAGATCGCGCCGCTCAGCGTCGATGCGGTGCTGATTTACGCGCAGGCCGGCCACGGCCGCCGAGCCAGTGTCTACACCGACTACACCTTCGCGGTGTGGAGCCGCGCGCCGCGCGATGCGGCGGAAGCGCAGGCCGTGGTCGACGCCATCGAACGCCGCGCGCCGCCGCAGCCGGACGGCTTGCAACTGGTGGCCTTCGCCAAGGCCTACTCCGGCCTCACCGACGCAGAGTTCCGCGACGTCGATCGCGTGATCCGCCAGACCACGCTGGAGAAGTTCGGCCCGGTGCGCAGCGTCAAGCCGAC
>JANNDW010000196.1:0-16909 GCA_031378125.1 Methylibium sp.
GCGCGGTCGAGCCGGCTCCAGAGCTTGCTGTCGTTCATGGCGAGCCATCTCCTTGAAGTGGGCAAGGTTGGGACGAAGACCGTGCGCAAGGTCAAGCCCAGCACGCGCAGGTCGTCCGCCAGGCTGACGTTGTCGACATAGTGCATCGCATAGCGCAGCTTGGACGGCAGGATCACGTCGAGGTACTCGCGCTCCGGGTCCGCCGCGCGGGCCAGAAGATCGCTCTCGTTTCGGTAGTGCACCGAGGCGAAATCGGTGATGCCCGGGCGCACGCTCAGCACGCGTTCCCGCGATGCCGCCGGGTATTGCTCCACATAATGCGGCACCTCGGGGCGCGGGCCCACCAGGCTCATGCTGCCGCGCAGCACGTCGATCAGCTGCGGCAGCTCGTCGAGCTTGGTGCGGCGAAGCCAATGGCCGATGCGGGTGATGCGGGCGTCGGGGCCAACAGTCAACTGCGGCGCGCCGGCGGCCTGCACATGGCTCATGGTGCGAAACTTGAAAATGCGAAACGGATTTCCGTGGCGGCCCACCCGCACCTGCCTGAAGAACACCGGGCCCGCGGAATCCAGCTTGATCAGCAATGCAATCGCCAACAGCAGCGGCCACAGCAGCGCCAGGCCCAGCGCGGAGGCAACGATATCGAGGGTTCGCTTGAGCACAACGGAAAGCTAGACGAGCGCCTCAAGCCAGCGCATCGGTCAGGGCCTTGCAGACGCGTTGCACATCGGCGTCCGTCATGCGCGGGTAGATCGGCAGGCTGACCAGGCCTTCGTAGGCGCGTTGGCTTTGCGGGAACTGCGCAGCGCTCAAGCCATAGCGGTCGCGCCAGTACGGCTGCAGATGCAGCGGGATGTAGTGCACGCTGCAGCCGATGCGCTCGGCAAACAGCCGCTCGATCAACGCATCGCGGCCGATCGGCGCACCCTGCGCGAGCCGCAGCACGTACAGGTGCCAAGAATGGGTGTCGCCAGGCAAGGCTCGCGGTGGCAGGATCACCGGCAGGCCCTTCAGCCCCTCGTCGTACAAAGCGGCGATCCGCGCGCGGCGCTGTTGAAACGCGTTGGCGCGTTTGAGTTGCTGCAAACCGAGGGCCGCCGCAATGTCGGTCAGGTTGTACTTGAAGCCGGGCGCCACGATTTCGTAATACCAGCTCGGCACCTTGGCCGTGAAGCGGTCGAACGCATCGCGGCTGATGCCGTGCAGGCGCATCACCTTGATGCGCGCCGCCAGCGCGGCGTCGCGCGTCACCACCATGCCGCCCTCGCCGGTGGTGATGTTCTTGTTGGCGTAGAAGCTGAACACCGTGGCGTCCGATTCGAGCGTGCCGACGAGTTGGCCGCCACAGGTTGCAGGCAGGGCGTGCGCGGCGTCTTCAACCACCTTCAGTCCGTGGCGCCGGGCAATCTCCAGCAAGGCCGGCATGTCGGCGGCCAGGCCGCCGTAGTGCACCGGAAGAATGGCCTTCGTGCGCGGCGTGACGGCCGCTTCGACCCGCTTGGGGGCTATGCACAGCGTGGCCGGATCGATGTCCACCAGCACCACGTCGGCACCGAGGTAACGCACCACCTCGGCCGTGGCCGTGAAGGTGTGGGTGGTGGTGATGACCTCGTCACCCGGCCCGATGCCCAGCGCTTCGAGCGCCAGGTGCAGGCCCGCGGTGGCCGAGTTCACCGCCAAGGAATGCAGCCCGGGGCTGCCCAGGTAGGCGCTGAAGTCTTCTTCGAAGCGCCTGGCTTTCGGGCCCGTGGTGACCCAGCCCGAGCGCAGCGTGTCCACCACTTCGGCGATCTCTTCCTCGCCGATGTCGGGCAGCGCGAAGGGGAGGAACGGTTGCAAAGGGGCCATGTGATTCAGGGTTTGGCGATCCACGCCAGAACATGCGTGCGCAGCAGCGGAACGGTGTTGAACAGGTTGTAGAGCAACGGGTGGAGCCGGGTCACGGCACGGGCCAGCGGTGGGGCCAGGGTAACGCGGCGGGCCTGCATTGTGCCGCCGGGAAAAAGCTGGCGCACCCGGCGCAGCGGCATACCGCGAACATCGCGGTTGCGCGGGTTGTCGACGCTGAAGTCGTACCACAGCACGCCGCCACCGGGGCGAACCCAGGCCCACATCACCGCGGCCAGGTCCTCCTGAAAGCCGTTGTCGAGCAGGGACGAAAACACCGTCGATGCGAACACGATGTCCATGGAAGCCGGCGCCAGGGTCAGCCGCGAAGCGTCGCCTTCGAACAGCGCCAGGCCGGCCGGCAAGACGTCGCGAGCGAAGGCGAAACGTTCGGGAATCAGCTCCACACCGCTCAGGTGCCCAGGCACAAATCCGAGCCGCAGCAACTCCAGCAGGTTGCCGCCGGTGCCGCACCCCACTTCCAGCAAGCGCAGCGTGGACAAGTCGGTGAAGCCCAGGCGCGCGAACAGCCGCAGCATCGCGCGCTGGCGTTCCTGCACGGTCTGCCAGACCTCGGGCCTGAGCATGCTGTAGCGGCCGGTTGCCGCACGGCGCGCGTAACGCTCGCTCAGTGCCTGCGTCTCGTCGGTGCCGTTCATGTCTTGCGCGCGACTGCCATCGGGACGCCTGCGGTGCTTGCGCCGACGGCCCCCACGCCATCCAGGAAGCTTTGCGCCAGCACCGGGTAGGTGTGGTGCGCCATCACGAACGCACGGCCACGCTCGCCCATGGCTCGCCGCTCCGCCGGCGCGCACGCCGCCAGACGGCGCAGGCCCTCGGCCACCGCCGCGGCCGACTCCGGCGCCACCGTCAAGCCGCAGCCCGCCTCGGCGACGGGATCGTTGCCCGCCTCCACCGAGTGCAGCACCGCACAACCCGCCATCATGTAGTCCATCAGCTTGTTCGGTGCAATGCCGAAGCGGTACAGCGGCATGCGCAACCAGCCGATGTAGGCGATGTCGAGTTGCCGCAGCAACGCGGGGATTTGTGCTTTTGGGATGGGCGCGAACAGCGCCACATGGGTCAGGCCCTCGTCGCGCACCCGCTCGGCAAGGCGCGTCTTTTCCATGCCATCGCCGACCAGTACGAACGAGATCGCCTCGTCTTTCAGCAGCGCGGCGGCATCGAGCAGCACACCCAGTGCGTTGGGCTGGCCATGCGATCCGGCGTAGCCGACCACCGTGCGCCCCGCCCCCTTGATGGCCGCGATGTGCGCGGCCAGATCGGCCGGCAGCGGTGGCGGTTCACCTTCCCATTCCTCCAGCGAAATGCCGTTCGGCACGATCCGCAAACGCCTCGGGTCCAGCCCGTGCGCGCTCATGTGCGCGGCGACCTTGGGCAGCATCGACACCACCCTGTCGGCGGCGCGGTAGGCGTCGTTCTCGGCCTTCTGGCACAGCAGGATGAAGGGATGCCAGCGCGACATGCCAGCCAGCGCCATCGGCGACGCCGGCCACAGGTCATGCACTTCGTACACCAGCTTCGCACCGGCCCGCCGGGCCATGCGCCGCGCAACCCAGATGTCCATCGGGTAGGTGCTGGAGGCAATCACCAGGTCGGGCTTCACGCGGGCCACCAACGACCTTGATTCTTGCCACAGCTGCCTCAGGAACGCCCAGATGTTGCGAACCCGCCCGAGGCGATTGCCGCTGTACGCCGGCGTGGGCAGCCAGCGGTAGGCAATGCCGTCGATGTCTTCATCGAGCGGTTCAGCATTCACCCGCGGCTGGCGGCTGCGCACATGCGAAAACGAGGCCGCAACGATTTGCACGGCATGCCCCGCCCTGACCCATTCGCGCGCCAGGTAGTAGGGCCGGTACTCCATGCCGTGCCGCGGCGAGCCGGCGTAGTGGTTGATGAGCAGGATGTTCAAGGCAGCGGGCTCAGGGCCCCGAGAGTTCTTGCAGTCGCGCGAGGAACCGCGCCACCGCGGGCGCGAACAGCCCGTCACGGGCGACCTGGGCTCGATTGTCCGCCGCAATCGAGTCGGCCTTGCCAAGCATGGCATCGAGTGCAGCCGGTTCCAGCGGCGCGTCTGGCGACTCCGCGTCCACCACAATCAAGCCGTTGTCGCCATCGCGCACCCACTCTCGGTTGGCCGGCAGATCGCTGAGCAACGGGATGCAGCCATGCGCCATCGCTTCGAGCAACGAGACGGCGACCGAGTCGCTTTGCGGCAGGCTCACCCACCACTGCGCACGCGCGTACCAGGCCGATTGCGCCTCGGCGCTCAGGTGACCGGCGAATTCGACTTGCCGGCCTTCATCGACACGCCCCACGGTCAGACCCAAGGCGCGGGCCCGGCCAGGCAGGTCGGCGGCCAGCGATCCGTCATTCGCGATCACAAGCCTTGCGCCAGTGCGCGCTTGCGCCTGCCGAGCAAACAGCGCCAGCACCTTGTCGGGCCGGTACAGAGCTTCCAGCCCGCGATTGGCGAAGAACAGCCACGGGTCCTTGCGGCGCGGCTCGGGTGGCATGGCCTCCAGGCCGAATGGAAACGTCATCACTTCGCGCGCGCCCAGTTCACGCATGCGCTGGGCCATGTTGCGCGAGTCGCTGGTGCACAGCCGACAGGCACGCAACACGCGGCGGGTCACCGCTCGGTAGACGAGCGAGCTTTGTGGCGTGAGCAGGATGTCGCTGCCCCAGGCCGAGCCGACCAGTTGCCCGCGCAGGCGCCACAAGCGCTTGGCCAGCCAGGCCAGCGTGCCATGCGAGGTGAGGTAGTGCGCATGCAACCAGTCGGCGTCCACATGCTTGAGCCATGCCCCCAGCGCAGGCAAAGACTTCAGCAGCGCCACATTGCCGCCGCTGCGCGCAGAGGCAAACCCCAGCGCCAGCCGCCGTTGCGCGGGCAGCAGCGAATCGAACTCGGGCAGAAAACCCCGGCTGGAAGCAACCCACAGTTCGACCCCGGGCGCGTGGCCCAAGGCCCGCGCCCACTTCAGCAGGTGCGGGCTCTGGGCATCGCCAATCAAGGCCAAGCTGATTGGCAGCCGCGGCTCAGCGAGCGGCATCAAACACCCTGGCGCGGCCGAGACAGGGCATCCTTGCCGGCCCAGGCTTCGTAGTGAGCGCGCCATTCGGGGTGGCGCGCAAGGCAGGGCTCGTCGCCATCGCGGGTGTCGCCCACACGCTGCGCCGGGCTGCCGACGATGACCGAAAAGTCGGGGAATTCGCCACGCACCCGGCTGTGCGACGCCACCAGGCAACCCTTGCCCAGCGTGGTGTTGGCCTCGATCACCGAGTGCGGGCCGATGAAACAAAAGGCGCCGATGTGCACCGGCCCGGCCACGAAACCGGGCCTTTGTTCGACCGGCACCGTGCCGTACCGATGCCCCATCAGGCGCAGGCTGCGGTGCGAGCTGTGGGTGAGGATGCTGACGAAGTTGGTGATCTGCACGCCGGTGTCGATTTGCACGCCGTGCAGCGCCTCGATCACATTGAAATGGCCGATGAACACGTCGTCGGCCAGCACCAGGCCTTCTGGATGTTCGAAGCAGGTCGACGCTGACATGCGCGTCAAGGGCAGCGCCCGGCCGTCGCGCGCGCGTTCCCCGAACAGCATGCGAAAGAACAGCAAATGCCACAGGCCACGGCGCAAGCGGTTGACCCAAGCCCTAACTTGCAGCGGCATCGGGCACCTCCTTCCATGTGGCGAGCGACCAAAAATACCAGCCGAAGTAGAGCACGGTCACGAACGAGACAGCCCACGCGCCGGCCAGCAAGCCGCCCCACATCAGGCCCGCCAGCAGCGCGGCCAGGAACAGGCCCAGCCCGACCAGCGCCAGGCGCAGCGCCCAGGCCTGCGCGCCCCAGGCCATCGTGACCACGGCCAGCGGCGAGGCGACGAAATGCACGCCGATGTAGGGCGCCAATGCGCGCGCCAGTTCACCCGCCTCGCGCCAGCGTTCGCCGAATGCAAAAGCGAACAGCGCCGGGCCGGCCAGCAGCAGCACCAGCACCAGCGGCAAGGCCAGTAGGGCCAGCACGCCCATCACCCGCCGCACCGCCGCCCGGGCCGCCGCGGGAGACGCGTTGGCGAGCTGCGGATACAGCGCTTGCGACACCGCACTGCCCACCAAGGTGGCGGGCGCCTTCAGGTAGCGCATGGCCAGGCCCCAGAAACCCGCGCCGGCCTCGCCCGTCCAGGCCACCAGCAGCGCCACGGTGAGCGTGTCGGACAGCGCGCCCGCAAAGGCATGCGGCAGGTTGAACACGGGGAAATCGCGGTGCTTGCGGGCCACCGCCAGGCGGGCCGCGCCGGGCACCTTCCACAGCGCCCGCCAGCCGCCCGGCGGCGCCGGGCAGCGCAGCCATGCCAACGCCGCCAAGCTCGCCAGGATGGGGCCGGCCACCAGGCCCGCAGCACCCGCCTGCGCCACCCCGCCCGCCACTTGCGCCAGCGCACCGCCCCCATGCTGAGTGACGCGGCTGGCCGACAGGGCGGCGAAGCGTTCGGCCCGGGTGGACCACATCGTCAACCACTGCACCGCGCCGGCAGCAGCCACGGCCAGCGGCAGCCAGCCCCAGTGGAGCAACACACCGGCCGCGCCCAGCAGCGCCGCCAGCAGCAGGCTCAGCGCGATCACGGCGAGCAAGACGCGCAGGCACAGCGCCATCAGGTCGCGCGCCTCGGCGTCGCCGGTGGCCAGCGGCAAGGCAAAGTCGTAGCGGGCGCAAGCGACCACGGCCAAGTTGGCCGCCAGTGCGGTGAACAAGGCGTACTGGCCGAACTGCTCGGGCGTGTACAGGCGGGTCAACCAGGGGCCGAACAACAGCGGCAGCGCTTGCGCCGCCACACCACCGGCGAGGAGTGTGAGGGTGGCCCGCAGCAGCCCCGTGCGTTGGCCGGGCATGTCAGGCGGGCTGGCTTGGCGAGGTGGCCGCCGACAAGGCCAGGCGCAACGCGGCGGCCACACGATCCTGTTGCTCGGCGCCAAGGTCCGCACTCATCGGCAGGCTCAGCACCTGCGCACTGGCGAGCACGCTTTGCGGGCAGCACTCGGGGCAGCAAAGCGCGGCATACGCCGCTTGGTGGTGGAGCGGCTTGGGATAGTGAACGGCGCTCGGAATGCCCTGCGCCCGCAGCGAGGATTGGACCGCGCTTCGGTTCTCGACGAACACCGTGTACTGGGCCCACACACAGTCGCGGCCGGGGGCCACTTCCAGCAAACGAAGCCCGCTCACATCGGCCAGCAGTTTGCGGTAGCGCTGGCCGATCTGATGGCGCCTGTCCAACTCCCAGTCAAAGCGCTCCAGTTTGGCCAGCACGACCGCGCATTGCAGCGTGTCCATGCGCCCGCCCACTCCCACGCGCGTGTGGGTGTAGCGCGCGCTCTGGCCGTGCACGCGGATCTCGCGGCAGGCGTTTGCCAGTGCATCGTCGCTGGTGAAGATCGCGCCGCCGTCGCCGTAGCAGCCCAATGGTTTGCTGGGGAAAAAACTGGTGCAGCCCAGCGTGCTCAGGTTGCCGCTGCGCCTGGGCAGGCCCGTCGCACCCTGGTAGCGGGCGCCGAAGCTCTGCGCCGCATCTTCGATCACCGGCAAGCGGTGGCGTGCCGCGATGGTGTTGATGGCGTCCATGTCGGCGCACTGGCCGTACAGGCTCACCGGCATGATGGCCTTGGTGCGCGCGGTGATGCTGGCCTCGATCAAGGACGCGTCGATATTGCAGCTGCCGGGCTCGATGTCCACGAACACCGGCTTGCCGCCGAGCAGCACGATCATCTCGACGGTTGCCGCAAAGCTGAAGGGCGTGGTGATGACCTCGTCGCCCGGTTTCAAGCCCAGCGCCATCAGCGAGATCAGCAGCGCCTCGGTGCCGCTGGCCACCGTGATGCAGTGCTTGGCATCGGTGTAGGCGCCGAGCCGGTCTTCGAGCTCCTTGACCTCGGGGCCCATGATGTACTGGCCATGGTCCAGCACCGCCTGGATGCGCACGGCGATGCGGTCCTTGAGCGCAAGATACTGGGTCTTCAGGTCGATGAATTCCAGCTTGGAGGTCATCAGCCGCCCCCGCTGGCCAGCACGCACCGGCCAGCCCGCAACAGATAGCGTTCGCCGGTGGCGGGACAGCATGTTTCAGCGTCGCCCCGCAACGGCAGCGCCAGACGCTCGCCATGCCGGCTCATCCAGCCGATCTGGCGCGCCGGCACACCGGCCATCAGCGCGAAGTCGGGCACGTCGCGGGTCACCACCGCCCCGGCGCCGACGAAGGCAAAGCGGCCCACCGTGATGCCGCACACCACCGTGCAGTTGGCCCCCAGGGTCGCGCCCTGGCGCACCAGCGTGTGGCGGTACTCGCTCTTGCGCGGCACCGCCGAGCGCGGGTTGTGCACGTTGGTGAACACCATGCTGGGGCCGCAGAACACATCGTCTTCCAGCGTCACCGCGTCAACCACCGACACATTGTTCTGGATCTTGACGTTGCGGCCGATGACCACCTCGTTGCCGATGTAAACACCCTGCCCCAGCGAACAGCCCGGCCCAATGCGCGCGCCGGCGCACACATGCGCGAAGTGCCAGACGCGCGTGCCTTCGCCCAGTTGCGCGCCCGCGTCGACGATGGCCGAGGGATGAATCATCAAAGGAGGTCCAGGCTAAAAGACGAGCGGCAAGCCGACCCGAACGCCGTCGCGCGCCGATCGGTAGGCGGCGATCAGCACCTCCAGCGAGCGCAGGCCCTCGTAGCCGTCCACCTCGGCATGCGCCTGGCCGCGCAGCGTGTTGATCACGTTGTCGTAGTACAGCGGGTGGCCGGGGCCGTAGACGCTGTCAAGGCCATAGCTCGCGCTGGCCACCAGCTCGTCGTCGGCATGCGGTGCGTCGAACTCCCAGTGCTCTATCTTGTTGACCGCCACGCCACCCACCCGCACCGTGCCACGCTCGCCCAGCAACGTGATGCTGCCCTCGAAGTTGCGTTTGTGGGTGAGCATGGTCACGTTGATGCTGGCCAGCGCACCGCTGCGCAGGCGCAGGCTCATCACCCCGGTGTCTTCGGCCTCGATGTTGCGCGCCAGCGTGGCGGTGTAGGCGTGCACGTTGTCCACCGGGCCCACCAGCCAATCGACCATGTCCACATAGTGGCTGGCCTGGTTCATGAAAGCGCCGCCGTCCAGATCCCAGCGTCCGCGCCACGGCGCGGCGTCGTAGTAGCTTTGGGGCCGGCTCCAGAACACGTTGACGTTAACCATCGCCAGGCGGCCGAAACGGCCCGCGTCGACCGCGCGCTTGACCAGTTGCAAGGTCCCGTTCAGCCGGTTCTGCTTGACGACGAACAGCTTGATGCCAGCGTCCCGGCAGGCGCGCACCATGGCCACGCCTTCGTCCCATTGGGTGGCCATGGGTTTTTCGCTCACCACATGGCGCCCGGCCTGCGCCACCGCGATGGCCTGGCGCGGGTGCAGGCCGCTGGGGGTGGCCAGCACCACCACGTCGGCTTCGCATCCAGCCAGCAGGTCGGCCAACAAGCCAAAGCCCGCAACGCCGGTCGTGGCCACCGCCGCGGCCAGCGCATCGGGCCGGTTGTCACACACCGCCACCAGTTCGGCGCGGCTGGCGTGTTGCAGCAGGGCCTTGAAGTGGCTCTGGGCGATGCGGCCACAGCCCACCACGGCAAAGCGCAGCTTGCGGTCGAGTATCACGGATGGGGTGGGCATAGGGGAGCGAGGCTGCCAGCTGAAGCCCGGGCCGGGCAAGGCGAGGATTTTATTCGCGCGCGGCCTGCGGGTCCGATCCACCAGAGTCGGCGCCTAAAATCGACGCAGAAAACGAAAGCCTCTCGATGACCGCAGCCCCCACCGACGACAACCAGCTCATTCATGAGCGGCGCGAAAAGCTCGCCGTGATCCGCACAAAAGGCATCGCCTTCCCGAACGACTTCAAGCCCACCCACCATGCGCTGGACCTGCTGCGAAAGCACGGCGGCCTGAGCAACGAAGAACTCGAACCGCTGGCCGTGGCGGTGGCGCTGGGCGGCCGCATGATGCTCAAGCGGGTGATGGGCAAAGCCAGCTTTGCCACGCTGCAAGACGGCTCGGGCCAGATCCAGCTGTTCATCACGAAGGACGCGCTGGGCGAGGATGCCTATGCCGCGTTCAAGCACTGGGACCTGGGCGACATCCTCGGCGCGGCGGGCACCTTGTTCAAGACCAAGACCGGTGAGCTGTCGGTGCGCGTGACCAGGCTGCGCCTGCTGACCAAAAGCCTGCGCCCGCTGCCCGACAAATTCCACGGCATGGCCGACCAGGAACAGAAGTACCGGCAGCGTTATGTGGACCTGATCACCGATGAGGATGCGCGCACCCGCTTTGCCGCCCGCAGCAAGGCGCTCAGCTCGATCCGCCACTTCATGGTGGAGCATGGCTTCATGGAAGTGGAAACGCCCATGCTGCACCCGATTCCGGGCGGCGCCAACGCCAAGCCCTTCGTGACCCACCACAACGCGCTGGACCAGCAGATGTTCCTGCGCATAGCGCCCGAGCTGTACCTCAAGCGGCTCATCGTCGGCGGCTTCGAGCGGGTGTTCGAGATCAACCGCAGCTTTCGCAACGAAGGCACTTCGGTGCGGCACAACCCCGAGTTCACGATGATGGAGTTCTATGCCGCCTATTGGAACCACCACGACCTGATGGACTTCACCGAGCAGGTATTGCGCCATGCCGCACGCCAGGCCACCGGCTCGGCCACGCTGAGCTACGGCGGCAAAGCAGTCGACCTGGACCCGCCGTTCACGCGCTTGACGGTGCGCGATTCGCTGGTCGAACATGCCGAACTGAGCCAGGCCCAGGCCGGCGACGCCGATGTGCTGCGCGCTAAGCTGAAGTCACTGGGCCACGAAGCCCCGGCGCACTGGAAGCTGGCCGAGCTGCAGTTCGGCTACTTTGAGGCGGTGGTGGAAGAAAAGTTGTGGTTGCCCACTTTCATCATCGACTACCCCGTCGAAGTGTCGCCGCTGGCCCGCGCCTCGGACACCAACCCGGCCGTCACCGAACGCTTCGAGCTGTTCATCACCGGGCGCGAATTCGCCAACGGTTTTTCGGAGCTGAACGACGCCGAGGACCAGGCGGCGCGCTTTCAGGCCCAGGCCGCCAACCGGTCAGCCGGCGACGAAGAGGCGATGTACTACGACGCCGACTTCATCCGCGCGCTCGAATACGGCATGCCGCCCACCGGCGGTTGCGGCATCGGCATCGACCGCTTGATGATGCTGATCACCGACAGCCCCAGCATTCGCGACGTGATTCTGTTTCCGTCGCTGCGCAAGGAAGCGTGACATGGCGCAGCGGCTGACATCGCTGGTGGCCATTCGCGCCGAGCTTTGGCGTGAGCTTGAACTCGCCACTCACGACAAACACCACCAGTGGCGCACACCGGTGTTGGCGACCGTGGACGGCGAGCGGGCCGATGCGCGCACGGTGATCCTGCGCGAGGTGGATGTGCGCCAGAGGCAGCTGCTGAGCTTTACCGACGACCGTGCCGGCAAAGTGGTTCAGCTGCTGCGCCACCCTCATGCCACGATGCTGATGTGGTCCCCCAAGCTGGGCTGGCAATTGCGCTGCCGCGTGCTGCTGTCGCTGGAAATGACGGGCCTGGCCGCCACGTCGCGCTGGGCCCGCATCAAGCTCACGCCGGCCGCGCAGGACTACCTGGCCCGGTTGCCGCCGGGCGCGCCGCTGGATGGGCCTCTGGATGGGCCTCTGGACGCCCCGCCGGACGCGCCTGCAACGCCGCAATCGCCTCCCCTCAAGCGCGAATACTTCGCGGTCGTCAACGCGCAGGTGCTGTCCATCGACTGGCTGGAACTGCACCGCGACGGCCACCGGCGCGCGTTGTTCGACGACCAGGGTGCGCGCTGGGTTCAGCCGTAGTTTCGGCCTCGACAGCGCTTCAACGCTGCTTGAACGCCGGCTTGCGCTTGCTCACAAACGCATCCATGCCTTCCTTCTGGTCGTCGGTGGCGAACAGCGAATGGAACATCCGGCGCTCGAACTGGATGCCTTCGGCCAGCGGCCCTTCATAGGCACGGTTCACACATTCCTTGGCCATCATCACGCTCGGGCCGCTGAGTTCGCAGATTGCCTGCGCCGCCGCCAACACCGCGTCCATGAGTTCTGCCGCCGGCACCACGCGCGAGACCAGGCCGGCGCGTTCGGCTTCGGCAGCGTCCATCATTCGGCCGGTCAGCACCAGGTCCATGGCCTTGGCCTTGGAGACGGCGCGCGGCAGGCGCTGGGTTCCGCCCGCGCCGGGAATGATGCCCAGCTTGATCTCGGGCTGGCCGAATTTGGCCGTGTCGGCGGCGATGATGAAGTCGCACATCATCGCCAGCTCGCAACCGCCCCCGAGCGCGAAGCCGGCCACCGCGGCGATCACCGGCTTGCGAACCGAGCGAATGGTTTCCCAGTTGCGGGTGATGTAGTCGCTCTTGTACACATCCATGTAGGTCCAGCCCGCCATCGCGCCAATGTCGGCGCCGGCGGCAAAGGCTTTGTCGCTGCCGGTGATGACCATGCAGCCGATGCCGTCGTCCGCATCGAATGCCTTCAACACCTGGCCGAGCTCGTTCATCAGCCCGTCGTTCAGCGCGTTGAGTTGCTTGGGGCGGTTGAGCGTGATCAGGCCCACCTTGAGGGCGCCCGCGCCGCGAACTTCGGTGTGAAGAAATAAGCACTCCATCGTGGAACTCCTTTGACGTCGGGCTCACTATACTTGCCACGCTGCGGCCCAACCGGGCTCGCAGCAGCCGGTGAGACAAGCTCGCAAATCACGAGCTTCAGTCAAGTCAAGTCAAGTCAGGTCGATCAACCAGGTCGACAGCGCCGGCTGGTTTTCAAGCGGTCTCAAGAGGACCGAAAACCTGGTATCACACCATGGCCACGATCTATCGCAAGACCGAAAAGGGTCAAACCGAGATCGAAACCCGCCTCTACCGGCTGGTGCCACGCGCGCGCACGGCGCTGATTCTGGTCGATGGGCAGCGCAGCGACGCCGAACTCGGCAAACTCATTCCGGGCGATCCGATGGCAACGATGCAAGCGCTGCTGGCCGGCGGGTTCGTCGAGGTGGTGGGGGTTGTCGAACAGCGCAGCGCGCCCCGGGAGCCGGCGGAGGCGGCCAACCCGGAACACCCGGGACGCGCCGCCCACGGCCGCTCGTCGGCATTCGAGCAGCGCCGCCGCGATGCGATACACGCGCTCATCGACCAGGTCGGCCCGATGGCCGAGGCCGTGGCCATGCGCATGGAAAAATGCCACGACTGGACCCAGCTGCTGCCGATTCTTCAACTGGCCCAGCAGGTGTTGCGCAACACCCGGGGCGAGGCGGAGGCGGCCGACTATGGCAGCCGCTTCATCGACACGCCACCGGCCTGACGTGACCCACGGGCAAGCCGCACAGGCCCGATGTGCAGGCCCGCGCCGCGGTGCAAGCCTGACGTCCAAGCCGCCTGCTCAAGGCGCGGCCAACTGCGGCTTGCGAGCAATCACCAGGTCGATGAAGGTCTCGGCGTCCTGCTGAATCCGGATGCGCACCGGCAGGTAGCGCAACTGCGGCGCAAACCAGATCTCGGCACTGAGGTCGCCACCCTTGACCACCGAGCGGCGCGGCTTCAGGTGGAACGCCGCGAGGGTGCCGATGGGCGTGTAGACCGGCTCCTCCTCAAGCACGTCGTACACCCAGCGAGAAATGCTGCGCGGCAGCGCCAGCGGCACGTCGAGGCTTGCACCGCTGCGCAGCAACTCCGGCCGGGTGCTGAACAGGTAGGTCAGCTGAATGAACTGGCTGGCCGTGTCTTGCATGCCCGGCCAGCGTTCGCGGCGCTGGCCGTTGGCCAGCACCACGGCATCGGTTTCAAACTGCACCGCAACCCGCTGGCGCGCGCCAAAGCCGACCTTGGTGTCCTGGTCGTAGCGGCGCGGCGACAGGCCCTCGGGCGTGATGTCGCCATCGCTGCTCATGCGGCGCGTCATCAGCGGCGCAAAGCGCAGGCCCACCGTCAGGTCCAGGTGCACCTGGTAACGGCTGCCGACGCGAATCCATTCGACCTGCGCGTCGCCGTGGACTTCGCCGCGCACGTTGCCGGTGAGCTTGTAGCTCACGCGGGTCGAAACGGGCCAGTCGAACGCCGGGGCTGCGCCGTCGCCGGTGGGGCTGGAAGCGGGCGTCGCCATCGCGGCGGCCTCCGGCGCGGACGCGGACGCAGGCGCAGGCGCACTCTGCTGCGCGAGCTCGACCGTGGGTGCGCTGGCCGCGGCCAGGACTGTCTCAGCGGGCTCGGGCTCGGGCTCGGGCTCGGGCTTGGGGGCAGGTAGCGGATCGTTCGCCGGTTCCGGCAACGCAACCGGCGGCGGGTCGGGCACACGCGATGGCAGCCCGACCCGGGCCACGCTGCGCGGCGCCTGGCTGGCCACCGGCTCGGGTGCCGATGCGGCTTTGGGGGGCTGGGGCACCGGCGCCGCCGGCACCTGCGCCGGCGGCGCGGCGGGCGCCGCCAATGGCGCAGGGGCAGGCCCCAGGTCGCGGACGTAGACCACCTCCATGCGCGCCGGCATCGCCTTGAAGAGACCCAACTCGGTCATCTGTTCGGCCAACAGCTGGGTGACCCAGCCGTGCACCACCAGCACCACCAACACCAGCGCGGCCAGCGCAAGCCGCCCGGGCCCGCCCGACGACCCTGCGGTGCGCGGATTCAGCTCGCCAGCCATGCCTTGCGCAAGGCCAGCGCCAGCTTGGCCGGTTGATCCGCAAGCGACAGCGAGACCGGACCCACCGCAACGCCGGCCTCCTTGGGGCAGGTCAAACACAGGCTCAGCACCCGCTGGTCGCGCGACACCAGCAGCCTGGCAGGCACGCCAGGCTCCAACAGCCGCAGCGCGTCATCCAGACGGCGCAGCCGCCAATCGTCCAGCGCCAGCAGTTCGTCGCCCACCGACAGACCCGCCCGCTGCGCAGCACCACCGCGCAACACGTGGCTCACCTTCACCCCGGTCAAGGCACTCTCGTTGACCCGCAGTCCCAGGCGTTGCGCCAGCGTCGCGGCGGGCTGTTGCCAAGCCACCCCCGCCGAGGCCAGCAGCGATTGCAGCGGCAGCTCATCGGTGCCGTGGACCCAGGCCGCCAGCTCCTTGCTGAACGAGCGCCCGGAAACCGCAGCCAAGGCCGCGGCGATGTCGGCCTCTTTGATCGGCCCGCCCGAACTGGCGGCCCACAAGCGGCGCATCACATCGTCGAGCGACCCGTGGCCGTCGCCGCGCAGCGCCAGGTCCAGGGCCAGCGCCACCAGCGAGCCCTTGGTGTAGTAGCTGATGGTCGCGTTCGGCGTGTTCTCGTCGGCGCGGTAGTACTTGACCCAGGCGTCGAAGCTGGCCTGCGCCACGCTTTGCACCTTGCGGCCCGGCGCGCCGAGCACACCGGTCACGGTGCTGCCGATCAAGCGCAGATAGCGGGCCGCGTCGATCAGGCCGGCGCGCAGCAAGAACAAGTCGTCGTAGTAGGACGTGAAGCCCTCGAAGAACCACAGCAGTTCGGTGTAGTTCTCGCGCGTGTAGTCGTAGCTCGCAAACTCTTGCGGCCGCAGCCGTTTCACGTTCCAGGTGTGGAAGTACTCGTGGCTGATCAAGCCCAGCAGGCTCACGTAGCCATCGTTCGTTTCGGGCTTGTCGCGTTGCGGCAGGTCGCGCCGAGGCGCGATCAGCGCCGTGCTGGCCCGGTGCTCCAGCCCGCCATGGCCGTCGTCCACGGCGTTGAGCATGAACACATAGCGCTCGAAGGGCGGCTCCGCAGCCAGGCCACGGCCGCCTCGGCCATGCCAGAAGCCGATCTCGGTTTCGCAAATGCGCCGTGTGTCGGCCAACAAGCGCTCGCCATCGAAATCGGGCAAGGCCCCGGCGATGACAAATTCATGCGGCACCCCGCACGCCTTGAATCGGCCGCGCCAGAACGTCCCCAGCTCCACCGGGTGATCGACCAGTTCGTCGTAGTCGGCCGCAACGTAGCTGCCCCGGCCTGCATCATCGACCTTCAGCGCCGGCAGCGACGTGGCCACCTGCCAGCCCCTGGGCAAAGGGCCCAAATCCAGGCGATGCGGTTGCGCCTCCGAGCCTTCGACACGCAGGCACACGCTGGTGCCATTGAAAAAGCCGCGGCTGGCATCGAGAAACGCGGTTCGCACAGACGTGTCGAATGCGTAGACGAGGTAGCTCACCGTCAGCACGGCGCGGCCGGTGCAGTGCACCCACCAGCTCGCCTTGTCGAGTTGCTGCAAAGGCACCGCGCGCCCACCCTGGCGGGCCTGCAGGCCCGAGAGATGGCGGGCGAATTCGCGCACCAGGTAACTGCCCGGGATCCACACCGGCAAGCTCAAACGCTGATCGGGCTGCGGCTTGGTGATCGTCAGCGTGACCTGGAACAGATGAGCGTTGGCGTCGGCGATGCCGATTCGGTAGCTGATCATGAATGGAGCGCGAGTGGACAAAGAATCAGCTGCCCGCGGCGCCGATGAAACAACTCAAGGCCCCCACCGCGCTGAGCCGAAAGCGCAACGTGAGCCAATGGGCAGCGCCTTGCCGCGGGTAGACGCGGCGATCCACGGCATAACAAACCACCAACATCACACCCTGCACCACCAGCCCCGCATAGGGCGGAATCACCACCGCGACCCAGGCCACGAGCGACGGCACGACGCCCCACACGAACAGCCTGGCCGAGGGCTGCGCCTGGGCAAATCCAAAACCCCAGTGAATGCCGCCCAAAAAGGAGATCACCACCGCCGCGTAGCCCGACAGCGCGCCGGCCACATAAGGGTGCGCTTCAGGGCGCACCACCCACAGCAGCATGGCGCCCAGCACAAAGGGCAGCAGGCCGGCGTAGGCCAGGCGCAGCGCCACGGGTGACAGGGTTGAATTGGGCATGTCGGGTTGTCACGGTTCTCGAGGGCAGAGGCGGGATTGTCGCCGCTGGT
>JANNDW010000204.1:0-5437 GCA_031378125.1 Methylibium sp.
GCCAGCTCCGCGGCCTTGCCGGTGTAGCTTGCCGGCGTCATTTCCAGCAGCCGGTCGCGTTCGGCTTGCGGGATTTCCAGTGTCGCGATGAACGCCTGTATCGCTTCGCGCGTGATCGTCTTGCCGCGGGTCAACGCTTTCAGCCGCTCGTACGGATTGGCGAGCTGGTAGCGCCGCATCACGGTCTGGATCGGCTCGGCCAGCACCTCCCAGGCATGGTCCAGGTCGGCGGCCAGCGCCTCGGGGTTCACTTCGAGCTTGTCGAGCCCGCGCAGCAGCGAGTCGCAGCCGAGCAGCGCATAGCCCAAACCCACGCCCATGTTGCGCAGCACGGTGCTGTCGGTCAGGTCGCGCTGGAAGCGGCTGATCGGCAGCTTCTGGCTCATGTGCGTGAGCATCGCGCTGGCCAGGCCGAAGTTGCCTTCGGCGTTTTCAAAGTCGATCGGGTTGACCTTGTGCGGCATGGTGCTGGAGCCGATCTCGCCGTCCTTGAGCCGCTGCGTGAAGTAGCCCAGGCTCACGTAACCCCACACGTCGCGCGACCAGTCGATCAAGATGGTGTTGCAGCGCGTGATCGCGTCGAACAGCTCGGCCATGCAGTCATGCGGTTCGATCTGGATGGTGTACGGGTTGAAGGCCAGGCCCAATTGCTGCTCGACCACCTGGCGTGCAAACGCCTCCCAGTCGAAGCTCGGGTAGGCCGCGAGGTGGGCGTTGTAGTTGCCCACCGCGCCGTTCATCTTGGCCAGCAGCTTCACGCCAGCGATTCTTTCGCGTGCGTTCACCAGCCGGGCCACCACGTTGGCGACCTCCTTGCCCAAGGTCGTCGGGCTGGCGGTCTGGCCGTGGGTGCGGCTGAGCATGGCCAGATCGGCAAATCGGTGCGCCATGGCCGTCATGCGCACGATGATGCGGTCCAGCGCCGGCAGCAGCACGTGTTGGCGCGCGGCCTGCAGCATCAGGCCATGGCTGGTGTTGTTGATGTCTTCGCTGGTGCAGGCGAAGTGCACGAACTCTTGCGCGGCCTCCAGTTCGGGATGGCCGGCGAATCGCGTCTTGAGCCAGTATTCGACCGCCTTCACATCGTGGTTGGTGATGCGCTCGATGTCCTTGATGGCCTGCGCGTCGGTTTCCGAGAAATCGTGCACCAGCGCGCGCAGCCATTCGCGTGATGCCGCGCTCAGCGGTTTGAATTCATCGAAGCCCGCGTCCGACAACGCGATGAACCATTCCACCTCGACCTGCACGCGCCGGTGCATCAGGCCGAATTCGGACAGCAGTGGGCGCAGCGCCGCCACCTTGGCGGCGTAGCGGCCGTCCAGCGGCGACAAGGCGGAGAGCGGGGAGTGATTCATGCGGCGGGGCAGCGCGCGGGCTGCATGGGAGGCGGGGACCTGCTGAATTTTAGGGCTTGGGCCGGCCAGGCTGCCGTCACCTGCGCTTGCGGGCAGCCGGTCCCGGCGGTGGTGCGGGCCGTTCGGGCGGCGCCAGCGGTGCGACGAGCACCGCCCGCAGCACCATCTCCACGAGCTGCGCCTCGGCCACCGCAAAGTCCTTGCGGGTGAGCTTGGGCTTGCCCAGCACCAGGCAGATTTGTTTGGCGAAGTCGGCGTAAGCCTGGGTGGCCGACCACAGCACCACCATCAGGTGGCGCGCGTCGATGGGCCGGCACAGGCCTTTTGCCGCCCAACGCCCGAACACATCGACGTCGGCTTGCAGGGCAGGGATGACCCGGCGCCGGATCTCATCGGCAAAATGCGGCGCGCCGGCGATCACCTCGTTGGCGTAGACGCGCGAATCGTCCGGGTGCACAAAAGAAAAGCGCAGCTTGCCAGCGATGTACTCGCGCAGGGCGGCCTCGGGGTCGTCTTCGCGCTGGCTCATCGCGTCCATGTAGGACAGCCACACGTCCAGCACATCGCCCAGCACCTCGCGGTACAACACTTGCTTCTTGGGAAAGTAGTAAAGCAGGTTTTGCTTTGAGATGCCGGCCTGTGCGGCAATGCGGTCGATGGAAACCCCGCCGTAGCCGTGCTGGGCGAACAGCGGTTTGGCGGTTTTCAGGATGTGTTGCGCCAGATCGGGGCGCTGCTGGGTCGGACCTTTCAATCCATCCACTCCTCGGGAGGCTGCGGCAACGCCCAGCCTCGGTGCATCAGTGCAAACGAGAAGCTTGTGGGCTTGAAGCGAACGCAAGATTGCGCGAAACTGACCAGATGGTAAAACAAATCCGGCGGAGATCAAGCATGAACCCCAGCATGAGCCCCAGCGCCAACTCCAGGAGGCCCTGCCGATGAGTTCCACCCCGTCGCTGCCCGATGTGGCCTGCGGCCGGCTGTCGCTGGCGGAGTACGCGCGCAATTTTTCCGACGCGCAACCGCCGCTCACCCCCGCGCAGGCGCGCCTGGAGGCTGATCGTTGTTATTACTGCTTCGACGCGCCCTGCATCACCGCCTGCCCGACCGGCATCGACATTCCCAGCTTCATTGCCCGCATCGCGCAAGACAACCTGCGCGGCGCGGCGCACGCCATCTTGGAAGAAAACATCCTGGGCGGCATGTGCGCGCGCGTCTGCCCCACCGAGGTGCTGTGCGAGCAGGCCTGCGTGCGCAATTCGCAAGAGAGCAAGCCGGTCGAGATCGGTTTGTTGCAGCGGCATGCGACCGATGCCTACTTCGCAAAGCCCGGAGCGCCGCTGTTCAGCCGTGCGGCCGCCAGTGGCCGCAAGGTCGCGGTGGTGGGCGGCGGGCCGGCCGGGCTGGCGTGCGCGCACCGGCTGGCGATGCTGGGCCACGCGGTCGTGCTGTTCGACGCCGCGCCCAAGCTCGGCGGCCTGAACGAATACGGCATCGCCAGCTACAAGACCACCGGCGGCTTTGCGCAGCAAGAGGTCGACTGGCTGCTGTCCATCGGAGGCATCGAGGTCCGATACGGCCACAAGCTCGGCCGCGACATCCACCTCGACGCGCTGGTGCGCGGCTTCGACGCGGTGTTTCTCGGCCTGGGGCTGGCCGGCGTCAACGCCATCGGCATCCCCGAGCCCGCGGCTGCGCCGGTGCGTGCGGCGGTGGACTTCATTGCCGAGTTGCGCCAGGCGGCGTCGCCTGCCGAGGTGGCTGTGGGCCGCAAGGTCGTCGTCATCGGCGGCGGCATGACGGCGGTGGACGCGGCGGTGCAAAGCCGCCTGCTCGGCGCCGAAGACGTGACCATCGTCTACCGGCGCGGGCCCGAGGGCATGTCGGCGTCGGGCTACGAGCAGGAATGGGCGCAGACCCACGGCGTGCGCATCAAGCATTGGGGCGCGCCCAAGGAAGTTCTGGTCGTGGACGGGCGGGTGCGGGGCATTCGCTTTGCGCGCACACGGGCCGAGAGCGGCCGGCTCGTGGAGACCGGCGAGCACTTCACGATCGAAGCCGACGTGGTGCTTAAAGCCGTGGGCCAGACCTTCGCCGTCGAGCCGCTGAGCGGGGCCCAGGCGATCACGCTGGCGTTGCAGGGCGCTCGCCTGGCCACCGATGCCGACGGCCAGACCTCGCACGCCAAGGTCTGGGCCGGCGGCGACTGCCGCCACGGCGGGCGGGACCTGACGGTCGAGGCGGTCGAGCACGGCAAGCGATCCGCCATCGCCATTGATCGCCGCCTTCGCGCTTGAGTGCGCCACGCCTGGACGACGCGACGTGCGAGCCAACACCGAACCGGAGCAACCGACATGGCCGACCTGAGCAGCCGCTTTGTGGGCATCCGCAGCCCGAATCCGTTCTGGCTCGCCTCCGCGCCGCCGACCGACAAGGAATACAACGTGCAGCGCGCCTTCGAGGCCGGCTGGGGCGGCGTGGTGTGGAAGACGCTGGGCGAAGACCCGCCGATCGTCAACGTCAACGGCCCGCGCTACGAGGCGCTGTTTTCCGACGCGCGGCGCGTGATCGGCTTCAACAACATCGAGCTGATCACCGACCGGCCGTTGCCCGTCAACCTGGCCGAAATCAAACGGGTCAAGCGCAACTGGCCGGATCGCGCGGTGGTGGTCTCGCTGATGGTGCCGTGCGAGGAAGCCGCGTGGAAGAACATCCTGCCGCTGGTCGAAGACACCGGCTGCGACGGTGTGGAACTCAACTTCGGTTGCCCGCACGGCATGAGCGAGCGCGGCATGGGCTCGGCCGTCGGCCAGGTGCCCGAGTACATCGAGATGGTGGCGCGCTGGTGCAAGCAGTTCACCCAACTGCCGGTGATTGTCAAGCTCACGCCCAACATCACCGACATCCGCCAACCGGCACGCGCCGCAAAGCACGGCGGCGCTGACGCGGTGAGCCTGATCAACACCGTCAACTCCATCATCAGCGTCAACCTGGACAGCATGTGCATGAGCCCCAGCACCGCCGGCAAAGGCTCGCACGGCGGTTACTGCGGCCCGGCGGTCAAGCCGATGGCGCTGAACATGGTGGCCGAAATTGCGCGTGATCCGCAAACCGCCGGCCTGCCGATCTCCGGCATCGGCGGCATTACCACCTGGCGCGACGCGGCCGAGTTCATCGCGCTGGGCGCCAGCAATGTGCAGGTGTGCACCGCGGCGATGGTCTACGGCTTCAAGATCATCAAGGACCTGTGCGACGGCCTGTCCAACTTCATGGACGAGAAGGGCTACACGGAAGTAGCCCAGATGGTCGGCCTGGCCGTGCCGACCGTCACGAACTGGAACCAGCTCAACCTCAACCATGTCGACAAGGCCGTCATCAACCAGGACCTGTGCATTCAGTGCGGCCGCTGCCACGTGGTGTGCGAAGACACCTCGCACCAGGCGATCACCGCGACGAAAGGCGGCCAGCGCCATTTCGAGGTCATTGACGAAGAGTGCGTGGGCTGCAATTTGTGCGTCTGTGTCTGCCCGGTGCCGCAATGCATTACGCTGCGCAGTCTGAGGCCCGGCGAGGTGGATGCGCGCACCGGCAAGGTGGTCAGTGGGCAGTATGCGAACTGGACCACGCACCCGAACAACCCGATGGCCGCCCCGGCCGCCTGATCCCAAAGGAGTTTCATCATGAGTGCTGTGTTGATTCGTGGCGGTACGGTGGTCAACGCCGACCGGCAATTCCGTGCCGATGTGCTGTGCGTGGACGGCAAGATCAGCGCGGTCGGCGACAACCTGCAGGCGCCGTCCGGCGCGCAGACGGTCGATGCCGGCGGCCAGTACGTGATGCCCGGCGGCATCGACCCGCACACCCACATGCAGCTGCCCTTCATGGGCACGGTGGCGGTGGATGATTTTTTCAGCGGCACGGCGGCCGGCCTGGCCGGCGGAACCACCAGCATCATCGACTTCGTGATCCCCGACCCCCAGCAGCCGCTGATGGAAGCCTTTCGCACCTGGCGCGGCTGGGCCGAGAAGTCCGCCGCCGACTACGGCTTTCACGTGGCCGTGACCTGGTGGGACGAATCGGTG
>JANNDW010000205.1:0-5591 GCA_031378125.1 Methylibium sp.
TGGGCCTGCAGCTCAGCCTGGACGGCCAGCCGGTCACCGCGCCGCGCGTCGTGACCGGCGTGGTGGGCATTGAGCGCGACCTGGCCGCCGCCGACCAGAACTTCAACGGCCGCCGCTACCAGTTTGCGTCGTGGAGCGATGGCATGGCCGCCGGCCACGTGATCTCCACGCCGGTGGCCGACACCACCTACACCGCCACCTTCACCGACCTCGGGCCGGCGAGCAACCAGCCGCCCAGCGTCACACTCGCAGCCCCGGCGAATGCGACGGTGGGTGTTCAAGTGACGTTGACCGCCATGGCCGCCGACGGCGACGGCAGCATCGCCAAGGTCGACTTCTTCAACGGCACCACCTTGCTCGGCACCGACACCAGCAGCCCGTATTCGTTCGCGTGGACGCCCACCGCGGCCGGCGCCAACACGCTCACCGCACGAGCCACCGACAACCTGGGCGCGGCCACCACCAGCGCCGCCATCACCGTTGCCGTCGCCGGCGCCGGCGGCGCCGACACCCAGGCGCCCACGATCACGCTGACCGCGCCGGCCAACCTGGCCAGCGGGTTGACCGGCACGCTCACGCTGGCGGCCACTGCGGCCGACAACGTCGGCGTGGCCGGCGTGGAGTTCCAGCTCGACGGCTTGATCGTCGGCACCGAGGACACCGCCGCACCGTTCACGGCCTCCCTGGACAGCAGCGCCTACACGGCGGGCCAGCACGTGGTGCGCGCACGTGCGCGGGATGCGGCCGGCAATCGGTCGGCATGGGCCGTCTCCACCGTTCGCATCGGCGGCAGCCGCACGGCGCCGCTGGGCTTTACCAAGAACGAGTCGTACATCACCGGCCTGTCCAGCGCGGTGGCCTTTGCGCAAGCGCCCGACGGGCGGCTGTTCATCGCCCAGCAGGGCGGCGACCTGCGTGTCTTCAAGAACGGCGTGCTGCTGCCCACCCCGTTCCAGGCCCTCACGGTGGACCCGAACGGCGAGCGCGGCTTGCTCGGCGTGGCCTTGCACCCCAACTTCGCGGCCAACGGATGGGTCTATGTTTACTACACGGCGCCCAGTGGCGCCACGCACAACCGCATCAGCCGCTTCGTGGCGAGCTCGACGAATGGCGACGTGTCCACGGGCGCCGAGACCATCCTGGTCGATCTGCCCACATTGTCGGGCGCCACCAACCACAACGGCGGCGCGCTCCACTTCGGCGTGGACGGCAAACTCTACGTGGGCGTGGGCGACAACGCCAACAGCGCCAACTCGCAAGACCTGAGCAGCCCGCTGGGCAAGATGCTGCGCTTCAACGACGACGGCAGCATCCCCGCCGACAACCCGTTCTGCACCACGCCCAACCAGCAAATTTGCGCAATCTGGGCGCGCGGCCTGCGCAACCCGTTCACCTTTGCGGTGGAGCCGGTCAGCGGGCGCATCCACATCAACGACGTCGGCGAAGGCACCTGGGAAGAGATCAACCTGGGCGCCCCCAGCGCCAACTACGGCTGGCCCGCCACCGAAGGCCCCACGTCCGCCGCGGGCGTCACGGCGCCGCTTTTCGCCTACAAGCACAGCGCGACCAGCCCGGCCGGTTCAGGCCCGGGCGGGTTCTTCACCGGGTTCTCGATTGCCGGCGGCGCGTTCTATCCGAGCACCGGCAACTTTCCCGCGACCTACCGCGGCAGCTACTTCTTCGCCGACTACGTGAGCCTGTTCATCGCCCGCGTCGACCTGGCCAGCGGCAGCGGCAACCCGGCTTACGCCTTTGCCAGCGTGGCCGACAGCCCGGTGGACATGCTGGCCGGCAGCGACGGCGCGCTGTATGTGCTGACGCGCGGCGGGGTGACACGAATCAGCGCGCCTTGAAAGCGCCCCCAGGCCGACGACATACGGCGTCCGCCCCCCGAGGGGGTGGAGGAACTCGGGAGCGGCCCTTCGGTTCCTCAAGGGCAATTCGCCGCCGAGCGGGCGCCATCGCCATCGGCCTGTTGTTGGCGGGCTGCGCCTCGGTGTTCGACCTGCAAGGCCACCGTGGCGCGCGCGGCCTGGCGCCGGAGAACACGTTGTCGGCGTTCTCGACTGCGCTGTCGCTGGGCGTCACGACGCTGGAGCTGGACGCGGCCGTCACGCGCGACGGCATCGTCGTGATCTCGCACGACACCACGCTGAACCCCGACATCACCCGCGACGCGCAGGGCCAATGGCTGCCAACCCGCGGCCCGGCAATCGTCAACTTGACGCTGGCCGAGTTGCAGGGTTTCGATGTGGGCCGCATCCGGCCCGACACCCGCTATGCGCAAAACCAGCCCGAGCAGCGGCCCGCCGACGGCGAGCGTATTCCGACGCTGGCGCAGCTTTTCGAGCTGACGGCAGGGCGCGGCGCGTCGACGGTGCGCTTCAACATCGAGACCAAGCTGTCGCCCCTGCAGCCCGATTTGACGCCCGAGCCCGAGGCCTTTGTTCGCGCCGTGCTGGACGTGGCCCGGCGCCACGGCATGCTGGGGCGAATCAGCCTGCAAAGCTTCGACTGGCGCACGCTGCAGGCGGCCCAGCGGCTGGCACCGCGCGTGCCCACGGTGTACCTCAGCTCGCAACAGTCCTGGGGCAACAACGTGGCCGATGCGCGCTGGACCGCCGGGCTTCGCCTGGCCGATCATGGCTCGGTGCCGAAGATGGTCAAGGCCGCGGGCGGCACGACCTGGTCGCCTTACTTTGGCGATGCGAATCTTGAGCTGGTGCAACAAGCGCAAGCACTGGGGCTCAAGGTCGTGGTCTGGACGGTGAACGAGCCGGCCGACATCGAACGCATGCTGGAGCTGGGGGTGGACGGCGTCATCAGCGATCGGCCCGATCGCGTTCGCGCAGCCTTGGCGGCCCGTGGCATGAAGTTGCCAAGGCCCGCACCGGCGCGCTGAAGCCGAAGGGGCGGGTCGAGTCGGCGCGGGCTTCACTACACTGCGCACACACTCCGCAACGAAAGGTAAGCGGCGATGGCAACCGAGAAGATCGAAGGCGCCAGCATCAGCACCCGGGCCGACGTCTATTTCGACGGCAAGTGCGTGTCGCACGGCATCACGCTGGCCGACGGCAGCAAAAAAAGTGTCGGCGTGATCCTGCCCGCAACGCTGACCTTCAACACCGGCGCCCCCGAGATCATGGAAACCACCGCCGGCGCCTGCGAGGTGCTGCTGCCCGGCAGCGCGGCGTGGCAGCGGTTCGGCCCCGGCGAGTCGTTCCAGGTGGGCGCCAAGGCCAGCTTCCAGATTCGTGTGCAGGGCGTGGCGCCCTCCCCCTTGACTTCACTGCGCCGGTCACCCGACGCCCTCGGCCTGCCACCGTGGGATGTCCTGCATTGAAGAAACTCGCTATGCCAGAACGCTGCCGGATCAGGCCGGCGCCACCCGTGCAGCGCCACCTGCGCAGCACCCCATTGAAGTCTTTGAACGCAAGACCGTATGAGGCAGCGGCCGAGACGGTGCGAGATGAAACCAGCCGGCGGTCTACGGGCCGCTGACATCGCTGAGCCACCGAGCGGCTGAAAGATTGCTGGCGGCCAAACGACCTAGCGCGATGACCGCACCGACAACGGACACCCGCCCCTTCCTCAGCGCCACTGAGGTCATCGCGTTGGAGCCCACGCGCCAGCCCCACGCCAACCCGCTCGGCGACCTGCGCGCGCGCATGCGCCGCACCGGCCAGTGGCTTGCCGGCCAGATGGCCGGGCGGCGCTGGCCGATCGCCTGCGTGTCGCTGGAGATCACGCAGCGCTGCAACCTCGACTGCACGCTGTGTTACCTGAGCGAATCGTCCGAGGCGGTGCGCGACCTGCCGATGGAGGAGGTGTTTCGCCGCATCGACATGATCCTCGCCCACTACGGGCCAGGCACCGACGTGCAGGTCTCGGGCGGTGAGCCCACATTGCGCAGGCGCGGCGAGCTCATCAAGATCGTCGAGCGCATCCGGCAGCGCGGCCTGCGGGCTTCGCTGTTCACGAACGGCGTCAAGGCCACGCGCGCGCTGCTGATCGAGCTGGCGCAAGCCGGGCTCACCGACGTGGCCTTCCACGTCGACATGACGCAGCAGCGAGCCGGTTATCAAAGCGAAGCCGAGCTGAACCCGTTGCGCGTCGAGTACATCGAGCGCGCGCGGGGCTTGGGGCTGGGGGTGTTCTTCAACACCACGGTGCACGCCGCCAACGTGAGTGAGGTGCCCGCGCTCGCGGCATTCTTCAAGGCGCAGGCCGATGTGGTGCGGTTCGTGTCGTTCCAGCTTCAGGCCGACACCGGGCGCGGCGTGCTCGGCGCGCGCACCGGCGCGATCACGAATCACAGCGTCGCGGCCCAGCTGTGCGCCGGGGTGGGCACGCCGCTGCACTTCAACACGCTGCTGGCCGGCCACCACGACTGCAACCGCAGCGCCGTGGTGCTGATCATCAACGGCCGCGCCTACGACGCGTTTGAAGACGAGGCTTTCATCCACCGTTTCATGCGCGAGACGGCCCTGCTGCGCATCGACCGCGGCACGCAACGGCGCGCGGCGCGCTCGCTGGTCCAGGCCGCCCTGAGCCGCCCGGGGCTCACGCTCGCGGCGCTGCGCTGGGCCTTCGCGTTCGCGTGGAAGGCCAGGAGCGACCTGATCAAGGCGCGCGGCCGCGTCCACAAGCTCACGCTCTTCACCCACAACTTCATGGACGCCTGCAGCCTGGACCGCGAGCGCATCGACGCCTGTGTGTTCATGGCCGTCACGCAGTTTGGCCCGATGAGCATGTGTGCCTACAACGCCAAGCGCGACCACTATCTGCTGCAGTCTTTGCCAACCTCGCACGGGGATTGGCAGCCGCTCGCCACCGCGCAGGCCCAACCGATCAAGTTCCTGAAGGGCCGCGCCCGCGAGGCCTGGCTGCAAGCGCGCCGCGACGCCGCACGCGCAACGCCCGAGCGGGTCGAGGCGAATACCGCAGTCCAAAGCGCGGAGGTTTCCCGATGAAGCTGCCACACCGCATCGCGATGGCCGCGCTGATCCTGGTCGCGCTGGCGGGCTGCGCCACGCGGGTCGCGATACCGAGCGCGCCGGTGGCCACGGCGCCGGTGGCGCTGGCGGCCTGGGCGCGGGTGCTGGAACGCTTTGTCAACCACCGCGGCGAGGTCGACTTTGCCGCCCTCTCGCAAGACCGCGGCGACCTCGATCGTTATGTGCGCTTTGTCGCCGACATGCCGCTGGCGAACCTGCGGGCGCGCGACAGAAATGGCGACGAGAAGGTCGACGAGAAGCTCGCGCACATGATCAACGCCTACAACGCGCTGTCGATGTTCAACGTGATCGAGAGCGGCATCCCCGCGACGCACGCCGGCTTGAACAAACTCGTTTTCTTCGTGCAGCGCAAGATGATCGTCGGCGGCCGGGCGCTGTCGCTCTACGCCTTCGAGAACGACGTGATACGGCCGTTCGCGCGTGCCTTGGGCCAGCCGGAGGTGCACTTCGCGCTGAACTGCAGCGCACGCTCGTGCCCGGTGCTGCCCCGCGTGCCTTTCCGCGGCGAAGGGCTGGCGGGGCGACTGGAACGCGAGGCGAGGGCGTTCTTCGCCCGGCCCGAGAACTTCCGCT
>JANNDW010000275.1:0-2770 GCA_031378125.1 Methylibium sp.
CGTGCTGTTCGCGGGCGACGCGCCGGCGAACATGCCTTATGAAGGCATCAAGGGCGTGTCGATCACGCTCAACTACGCCACCACCGCCGACGCGGAAAAAGCCTTCGCCGCACTGTCTGCCGGCGGCCAGGTGACGATGCCAATGCAGCCAGCCTTCTGGGCCGCGTGCTGGGGCATGCTGGTGGACAAGTTCGGCGCGGCGTGGATCGTCAACGGCGAGCCCAAGCCGTTCTGAACGTCTCGTCGCAACGCCAGTTGAATCACACGGCTGCCGTCTTCGGCAACGCAGCCGCCACATCCCTGAACGCAGTCAACGCCGCCTCCAGGTGGTCGATGATCTCCTGCTGCAACACATCGGGCGGCGGCAGGTCGTCCAGATTTTCCAGGCTCGAATCCTTCAGCCAGAACACATCGAGGCTCGCCTTGTCGCGCGCTACCAGCACGTCGTAGGCGAAGTACCGAAAGCATTCACTCTCTTGCCGCTCATGCCGGTTTTCGGGGCGGTAGCAGGCCACGAAGTCTTGCAAGTCGTCGGTCTTCAGCGGCCGCGTTTTCAGCGTGAAATGTTTGTTGGTGCGCAGGTCATAAACCCACACGCCCTTCGTGTGCACCTTGCCGTCCTTCGGCTTGTTGTCCCAGAACAGCACGTTGGCCTTCACGCCATTGGCGTAGAAGATGCCGGTGGGCAGGCGCAGCAGCGTGTGCACGTCGCAGGTTTCGAGCAGCTTGCGGCGGATGCGTTCGCCGGCACCGCCCTCGAACAGCACGTTGTCGGGCAGCACCACCGCGGCCTGGCCCGTGGTCTTGAGAATCGCCACGATGTGCTGCACGAAGTTGAGCTGCTTGTTCGAGGTGGTTTCCCAGAAGTCCTGCCGCTCGTAGGTCAGCGCGTCACGGTCCTCTTCGCCTTCGGCGTTGGTGATCGTCATGCTGCTCTTCTTGCCGAAGGGCGGGTTCGCCAGCACGTAGTCGAAGCGCTGTTCGGGCGCCGCCAGCAGCGCGTCGTTGCGGTCCACCGAAGGCTCGCCCACCATGTCGCCGATGTTGTGCAAGAACAGGTTCATCAGGCACATGCGCCGCGTGGCCGCCACGATCTCGTTGCCGTAAAAGGTGCCTTGCGTCAGGAACTCCTTGTTGCGCTTGCTCAGGTGCCGCCCTTCGTCGCGCGTCAGCCACTTGTGCACGCCGAGGAAGAAGCCGCCGGTGCCACACGCCGGGTCGGCAATCGTCTTGCCCGGCGCGGGCCGCACACAGGCCACCATCGCCTCGATCAGCGGGCGCGGCGTAAAGTACTGGCCGGCACCGCTCTTGGTGTCTTCGGCGTTCTTTTGCAGCAGGCCCTCGTAGAGGTCGCCCTTGGTGTCGGTGTCCAGGCTGATCCAGTTCTCGGCATCGATCAACTGCACCAGCCGCGAGAGTTTGGCCGGGTCCTGGATCTTGTTCTGCGCCTTGAAGAAGATCGCGCCCAGCATGCCGCCCTGTTTGCCCAGCATCTGCAACACGTGCAGGTACTGCGCCTCCAGCGGCTCGCCGGTGCGTGCCGTCAGCGTCGGCCAATCGCAGCCATGCGGAATCTCCGTGTCGCGGCCGTAGGGCGGCTGCGCGTACTCGTGTGCCAGCTTCAGGAACAGCAGGTAGGTGAGTTGTTCGAGGTAGTCGCCATAACCCAGGCCATCGTCGCGCAGGGTGTGGCAGAAGTTCCAGACTTTCTGGACGAGGCTGCTGGTGTTCATGCGGGGTCGTTGTTATTGTCTTTGGCGCCGCCCGACAGCTCGGCCTCAATGGCCTCGATGCTCGGCAGCACCGATTCCAGTGTGCTCGGCAGCGCGCGCGTCAATTCATAGCTGGCGATGCCCAGCGGTTTGTCGATGCCGCGCAGTGCGTACTCGGCCAGCACGCTGTCCTTGCTTTGGCACAGCATCAGGCCGATGGTGGGTGCGTCCGAGGCGTGGCGCAGCCGGTCATCGACCACATTGCAATAGAAGTTCAGCTTGCCGGCGTACTCGGGCTTGAACTTGCCGCGCTTGAGTTCGATGACGACATAACAACGCAGCTTCAGGTGATAAAAAAGCAGGTCGATGTAGAAGTCGTCTTCGCCCACGGTCACCTGGAACTGGCGGCCGACGAACGCGAAGCCCTGCCCCAGTTCGAGCAAGAACTTTTCCAGGTGACGGACGAGGCCTGTCTCCAGCTCACGCTCGTGGAACGGTTCTGCCAGCGTCAGGAAGTCGAAGATGTACGGGTCCTTCAACGCCTGCTGCACCAGCTCGGACTGCGCCGAAGGCAATCGCGCGGCGAAGTTGCTGGTCAAGCGGCCCTGGCGCGCGTGGGCCTGGCTGTCGATCTGCGAGCGCAAGCCATTGCGGCTCCAGCCGTTCAGCAAGCTCTGCTCGGCGTACCAACCACGGGTGGCCTCGTCCTTCACCGCCTGCAACAGCAGCACGTTGTGGGCCCACGGCAATTGGGCAACCACCGGTTGCACTTTTGCCGGTGACCGCACGGTGCGTGCGGCGCGGGCGCCTGGTGCAACCGGCGGTTGCCCATTTGCTTGCGCAATCTGCTGCGGCGCGCCGCCGAACAGCGCCGGGTAGGCGCGGTAGAACTGCAGCATCAGCTTGATGTTGCGTTCGGAGAAACCCTTCTGTTCGGGCAGTTCGTTGTGCAGGTCGCGCGACAGGCGGGGAATCACGGCAGCGCCCCAGCCCTCTTGCGCCTGGCGCGCATCGAGCAACTGACCGATCTGCCAATACAGGCCGACCAGCTCGCTGTT
>JANNDW010000305.1:0-11819 GCA_031378125.1 Methylibium sp.
CGCGGCCACATCATGCACAGCCACTTGTCATGCCGCAGCATGTCTTCGGCATCCACCGGGTTGGTGCTTAACCACTCTTTCATGATCGGCGAGTTCACGCCGTCGCTGTAGCACCACCCTTCATTGCCGGTGTTGTAGGGCGGGTCGATGAAGATCAGGTCCACCGCGCCCGCATAGCGCGGCAGCAGGCTTTTCAACGCATGCAGATTGTCGCCGTGGATCACCAGGTTGCCGGCCAGATCGGCCGGGCCCACGCCCTTGTCGGCGTGCGGAACCAGCGGGCGGTAAGGCACCGTCAGGTGGTGGTTGTAGACGTACTCTTTGCCTTTGAAGACGATTTCGGGCATATGGGCGGAGCTTGATTGCGGTTGCCGAACGGCGGCATTTCCACAGTAGATTGTCAGGGCTTGCCGTCCGATGCTCGGCGCTGCCTCAGATCGCCTTGCGGTACTGCACGAACCCGGGCTTTTCGGCGATGCGGTCGTAGAGCTTCATCGCGTCGGCGTTCGTCTCGTGCGTCAGCCAGTGCACCTTGGCGCAGCCGCGCGCCTTGGCTTGCGCGTAGACGTGCTCGATCAGCCGCCGGCCCAGGCCCCCGCCGCGATGCTGCGGGGCGACGAACAGGTCTTGCAGGTAGCAGGACCTTTCGACCGTCCAGCAACTGCGGTGGTAGATGCTGTGCACCAGGCCCTGCACCGCGCCGTCCACTTCCACCAGGTCGCAGTGCATCGGCTCGGTGGGGTCGAAGAAGCGTTGCCATGTGGTGCGGCTGACAACGATGGCGATGTCGGCCTTGTAGAAGCTCTGGTAGCCGCGCCACAGCGGGTACCAGGTGTCGAATTCTTTGGGGCGTGCGGCGCGGACCTGGATGTTGACCATGCGAGTTTTTCCTTGTTCGTTCAGTGCCGGCCGATGCGCTCGGTTCAGGCCGCGAGCTGTTGCCGGTAGCCTTTCAACACCTCTTCGCGCAGCACGTGCCAGATGGCCTTGTGCAACTCGATGAAGCGCTTTGTGGAGCGCACCTCGGCCACATCGCGTGGGCGCGTGAGGTCGATGTTGAATTCGCCGATCGGGTGCGACGCCGGCCCGGCCGACAGCACCACCACGCGGTCGCTCATCGCAATCGCTTCGTCCAGGTCGTGCGTGATGAACAGCACCGCTTTTTTCTTGGCCGCCCACAGGTCCAGCAGTTCGTTTTCCATCAGCTGGCGGGTCTGGATGTCGAGCGCGGAAAACGGCTCGTCCATCAGGATGATGTCGGGATCCAGCGCCAAGGTCTGCGCAAGAGAAGTGCGCTTGCGCATGCCGCCCGACAGCTGGTGCGGGTAGCGGTCGCCAAAGCCGCCCAGGCCCACGCGCTTCAACCAGTCTTCGGCCTGCGCTTTTGCATCTGCCACGCCGCGGAAATCCAGCCCCGCCATCACATTGCCCAGCGCGGTGCGCCAGGGCATCAGGCTTTCGGTCTGGAACATGTAGCCGGCGCGGCGGTTGATGCCATTGAGCACCTCGCCGAACACGTGCACGTTGCCCGTGCTGGGCGCCAGCAACCCGGCGGCCACGTTCAGCAGGGTGCTCTTGCCGCAGCCGGTGGGGCCGACCACGCTGACGAATTCGCCCGCGCCGACTGTCAGGGTCACGTCCCGCACCGCGGTGTAGCGCTGGCCGGGGTCGTCTTTGCTGATGAAGGTGCACGAGATGCCGGCAAGCGCCAGCGCTGCACTTCCCGATGCATTCATCCTTTGGGGTACTTCGCGTTCGCCACCTTCGCAAAGTCGTTGGTGTACACGGCCTTCAGGTCCAAGGTGGCCTTGGCGATCTCGGGGTCGATGCTGGCCAGCGCCTTGAACGCGGTGGCGGGGCCGGCATCGGGGAACAGGCCGTCGGCCGACAGCGCGCCCTTGGCGGAGAGGAAGGCGTCGACATACACCGCGCGGTCACCGAGCAGGTAGCTCTCGGGTACGGCCTTGATGATGTCGCCGGGCCCCGCTGCCTGGATCCATTTGTTGGCGCGCACGATCGCATTCGCCAACGCCTGAACGGTGTTGGGGTTTTTGTCGATGAAGCTCTGCGGCGCATACAGGCAACCAGCCGGCATCGGCCCGCCGAACACCTTGTCGGATTCGGCCAGGATGCGCGTGTCGGACACGATCTTCAGGTCGCCCGAGCGCTGCAGCAAGGTGATCACCGGGTCGAGGTTGCTGATGGCATCGATCTGCCCGGAGCGCATCGCAGCCACCGCGCCTTGCGAAGCGCCGACGCCGATGATGGACACGTCGCTGGGCTTGAGGCCGGCCTTGGCGAGGATGAAGTTCACCATCACGTTGGTCGAGCTGCCCGGCGCGGTGACGCCGATCTTCTTGCCCTTCAGATCGGCGATGGTTTTGAAGCCGCCCATCGTCTTCGGGTTGACGCCCAGCACGATCTGCGGCGCGCGGCCCTGCAGCACAAACGCGCGCATGCGCTGGCCCTTGTGTTGCATGTTGACCGTGTGCTCGAATGCGCCCGACACCACGTCGGCACTGCCGCCCACCACGGCCTGCAGCGCGCGCGCGCCGCCGGCGAAGTCGACGATGGTCACGTCCAGCCCTTCGGCCTTGAAGTAGCCGAGTTGTTCGGCGATGGTCAGCGGCAGGTAGTAGAGCAAATTCTTGCCACCGACCGCGATGCTGGTCTTGGGCTTTTCGATGGACTGGGCACGCACGAAGGCGGGCGCGGCGATCAGCGTGGTGAGTGCTGCGGAACGCAAGATCAGGGTACGGCGGCGCATGGGACTCTCCGGCTGGGGCAACAACGTGGCAGCGACTGTAGCGCCCGTTCAGCGGCTCGCGGCTGCGTGCTTGTCCGGGGGCGGCGCTGGGGTGTGTGAACGCGTGGAAGTGCATTTCCCCCTCCCCCCAGACCGGGGGAGGGGGCACTACAAAGCGGGCCAGCCCCGATCGGCAGCGCCTGGTCGAGAATCCGGCATCGATCATTTGCGGAGACACCATGAACCAAAAAGTAATCATCGCCACGCTGGCAGCCGCCCTCGCCGCCGTTCTCACCCCCAGCGCCGCGCGCGCCCAAACCTGGCCCGAGCGCCCGGTGCGTGTGGTCGTGCCTGCACCGGCGGGCAGTTCGCTGGACATCATCGTGCGCACCCTGGGTGAAAAACTCACCGAACGCTGGAAGCAGCCGCTGGTGGTCGAGAACAAGGCCGGCGCCGGCGGCATGCTGGGCATGGACATGGCGGCCAAGGCGGCGCCCGACGGCTACACGTTGGCCATCGGCTTCAACGGCCCGGTGGCGTTCGGCCCGTTCATGTACAAGAAGATGCCTTACGACCCGGGCAAGGACTTGCTGCCCGTCGTGTTGACCACCTCCCAGCCCAATGTGCTGGCGGTGGCCGCCGGCAACCCGGCGAAGACGCTGCCGGAGTTCGTCGCCTGGGCCAAGACGCAGGGCGGCAAGCTCTCTTATGGCTCGGTGGGCAATGGCAGCTCGTCGCACCTGACGATGGAGTTGTTCAAGGTGCAGACCGGCCTCGACGCGGTGCATGTGCCGTATGCCGGCTCGCCGCCGGCGGCCACCTCGCTCGCGGCGGGCGATACGCAAATGCTGTTCGCGGTGGCGCCGGCCTTGCTGCCGCTGATCACGGGTGGGCGCATCAAGCTGCTCGCTGCCACCAGCCTGCAGCGCAGCGATTCGTTGAAGGATGTGCCCACGGTGGCGGAACAAGGTTTCCCGGGTTTCGAAGCGCTGGCCTGGAATGGCATCTTCACCGCCGCGGGCACGCCGGCCGCGATCGTCGAGCGCATCAATACCGACGTGAACGCCGCGCTCAACGACCCGGGCGTGCGCGCTTCGTTCTTCAAGCAGGGCCTGATCGTCGGCGGTGGCACGGCGGCCGAATTCAAAGCCTTCATCGAGCGCGACAGCAAGAAGTGGGGCGCGATCATCGAGCAGGTGGGCATCAAGCTCGATTGACCGGTGCGTCCGCCGACGCACCGCGCGGCGCAGTCTCGTCAGCGCGCCCGAAAATTGGCCAGGTAATGTGCCAGGTCCGTCAACTCGGCCGGGGCGATGCCCGCCAGCGCTTCGCTCATCGCGCCGGTGTAGCCCAGCCTTGTGCCGGCGCGGAACTCGCTCAGCGCTTTGTTGAGGTAGTCCTCGCGCTGGTGGGCCAGGCGAGGCACCTGCTTGCCCCCGGCCTGGTCATCGCCGTGGCAGGAGGCGCAGCGGTGGCGTTGCACCAGCGCTTCACCGCGCGCCATGCGCGCCGGCTCGGCCGCGCTGGCGGCGGGTGCGGCGGGCGGCGGCAGTGTGGCAATGTGGTCGGAAAAACCGCGCAGATCATCGTCGCTCATGCCCTTGGCCACCGCCGTCATGGCCTCGTTGCCGCGCCGGCCGTCGCGAAACAGAAACAGCTGCGTGATGGCGTAGAACGACGGCTGGCCGGCCAGCGACGGGGTCAGTGGCAAGCTGCTGCGGCCGGCCTCGCCATGGCAGGCCGCGCAAAGAACAAAGCGCTCGGCGATGGGCGCCGTGGCTTGGGCGTGCGCCGCGCCCGCCCAGCCGAAACTCAAAGCCACCAGCACGCGGGCCGCCCGCAACCGGCGGCCCGCGCCGGCCAGCGGCCGCCGCGAACCCCCCGCGCCGTCGGCCCGCGCCGCGTTCACGAACCGGTGTAGCTGATGCGGTAGATGGCGCCGTTGTGGTCGTCGGAGACCAGCATCGAGCCGTCTTTCAGCACCAGCACATCGACCGGCCGGCCGAGGTACTCGTTGTTCTCGACCAGGCCGGTCATGAAGGGCTCCATCTTGGCGATGCCGCCCTTGCCGTCCGGCCACGCCACGACGATGTCGGCGGCGTACTTCCTGGTTCGGTTCCACGGGCCGTGGCGGGCGATGAACATCGCGCCCTGGTACTGCGCCGGGAACATCTTGCCGGTGTAGAAGCGCATGCCCAGCACGCCGGCATGGGCGCCCATCATCTGCGCCGGCTGGGTGTAGTCGGCGCAGTTCTTGCCCCAGCCGAATTCCGGGTCGGCAAAGTTGCCCTGGTGGCAGAACGGGAAGCCGTAGTGGTCCTTGCCCGGTTGGCCGACGCGGTTCAGCGTGTCGTTGGGCAGGTCTTCGGAGAGCCAGTCGCGGCCGTTGTTGGTGTACCAAAGCTCGCCGTTCTTCGGGTCGAAGTCGAAGCCAACGGTGTTGCGCACACCGCGTGCCACCACTTCCATGCCGCTGCCGTCCAGGTTCATGCGCGCGATCTGCGCAAAGCCTTCCTTGATGTCGCAGATGTTGCAGGGCGCGCCGGTCGGCACATAGAGCTTGTTGTCGGGCCCGATCTTGATGAACTTCCAGCCGTGCGGCACTTCACCGGGCAGTTTGTCGTACACCATCACCGGCTTGGGCGGGCTGTCCAGGCTGGCTTCGATGTTGTCGTAGCGGGTGATGTCCTTGGGCGTGGCCACATACAGCGAGCCTTTGTGAAACTCGATGCCATTGGGCAGGAACAGCTTTTCGGCGATGGTCTTGACTTCGCGCTTGCCGCCCTTGTCGGTCACCGCGTAGATCTTGCCGGCCACGAACAGCGAACTGACGAACACCGTGCCCTTGTCGCCTTCACGCAGGCCGCGCGCATCGAGGATGCCGCTGGCCCAGACCTCGGCCTTGAAGCCGGGCGGCAGCTTCAGCTTGGCCACGGGCAGCTTGTCGGCCGCGGTGGCGATGGGGAAAGACGGCACCGGCGCCATCTTGGCACCGGCTCCGCCCTTGGGCATCCCGATTGCCCAGAACGGCACTTCTTCCGCCTTGGGCGGGTCGGCGGCCAGGGTGTTGGTGGCGGCCAGGGTCACGGCAGTGGCCGCAATGGCCAGCAGGCTCGGCCACGGGCCGCGATAGCGGTTCAGCAAGCTTCTGTGCATCTGGGTCTCCTCAGGCGTTTCAACGGAAGGGCACCGGCCGCTGCATGTTGCCTGGCATGAATGAGCGGCTTGTCGGTGGAGGGTCGCATTGGGTGCCGGCGCTGCCGCAACGTCAAGACAGGGTTAGCGCTAGGACTTTGTGCCACGGCCGCACGAGCCTCCTTGCAACGGTGCCGTACGCGAGCTCGAGGCGCGAGCCCGAGGGCCGCCGTGGGCGCGACCGTAGAATCAACTCCGATGAATATTCGCCGCTGGGTGGTCGTTGGCATGCTGATGTTGAGCGTGGCTCGCGCACAGGGTCAGGCCGACGCCGCGGTGGCGCCAACGCCTGCGTCGGCGCCCGAAGCGGCCGCCACCGCATCGCTGTCGCTGTCGGCGCGCAAGGTCTACGAACAGGCGCGCTCGCAGCTGGTGCAGATCCGCACGGTGCTGAAGGGCCGGGCCAGCCAGACCTCGGTGGGCTCGGGCTTTTTCGTCACGCGCGAAGGCCACATCGTCACCAATTTCCATGTCGTCAGCGAAGCGGCGTTGAAGCCCGAGCGGCACGACCTGGTGTACGTGACGGCCGACGGGCGCGAGGCGCCGCTGCAGATTTTGCAGCTCGACGTGCTCAACGATTTGGCGCTGCTCAAGGCGGGTGATGCCGGCACGCGCAGCTTCGACGCGCTGGCGTTTCGGCCCGAGGCGCGCCTGCTCAACCAAGGCGAGCGCCTCTACTCGCTGGGCAACCCGCTGGACGTGGGCTTTGCGGTGATGGAGGGCAACTACAACGGCATGGTCAAGCGCAGCTTTTATCCGCAGATTTTTTTCGGCGGCGCGTTGAGCGGCGGCATGAGCGGCGGGCCGGCGCTGGACCAGGAGGGCCAGGTCATCGGCATCAACGTGGCGCGCCGCGTCGACGGCGAGCAGGTAAGCTTTTTGGTGCCGGCGCGCTTTGCCACCGCGCTGCTGGCGCGCGGGCGCGACGCGGCACCGGTCAAGACGCCGGCATTCGAGGCCGTTGCCGCGCAGCTCAATGCGCACCAGGAATCGATGACGACACGTTTTATCCAGCAAGGCTGGAAGTCGGCCACGCATCCGCTGTACCGCGTGCCGGTGCCGCCCGATGTGTTCATGCGCTGCTGGGGCAGCAGCGAGCCTTCGCGCACCGGCGGGCTGGACATCGAACGCTCGGACTGCGTGATGGACACGCGCATCTTCGCCGGCGACTACAACACCGGAGCGCTGTCGGTGCGCCACGAAAGCTACGACGGCGCCAAGCTCGGCCCGCTGCGCTTTGCCGCGCGCCATTCGCAGAGCTTTCGCAACGAGTCTTTCGCCCGCCTGGGGCCCCAGCACCAGACCAAGCCGCAGTGCCATGAAGACTATCTGGACCGTGCCGGCTTGCCGCTGCGCGCGGTGGTCTGCCTGCGCGCCTACAAGAAGCTGCCCAGGCTGTACGACGTGTCGGTGCTGGTGGCCACGCTGGACCAGGCCCAGGCGGGTGTGCAGGGCCGCTTCGACGCGCAGGGCGTGAGCTTTGCCAACGCCACGCGGCTCGCCAAGCATTACCTGGAGGCTTACGCATGGGCGCGCTGAGCGTGGATGCGGAGCCAGGCGGCGCAGGGCACGTGCCGGGCGAAGCGGCGGCGGGTGCCGCATCGGCGCAACCGGCCAAGCTGGCGCTGGTCGAGCTGCTGGACCGCGACGGCCAGGTGCGCCAGACATTCGCCGTGCATGCCTGGCCGCTGAGCCTGGGACGCGCGCTCGACAACGACGTGGTGCTGTCCGACCCGCACGTGGCGCCCACACACTTGCGCGTCGAGACCGGTGAGAGGGGCCTGGCCATCACGGTGGGCGACAGCGTGAACGGCGTGACGCTGGGATCTCGGCGCTGGCGTTCGGGCGAGCATGTCGTGCTGCCCACCGATGGCTCCGCGGTCGACCTCATGGTGGGGCGCACCCGGCTGCGGCTGCGACTGCCCGGCCAGCCGCTCGCACCCGAGTTGCCGCTCGCGGCGGTCGCCACCCGCAGCCTGCGCCTGGGGCATGTGGTCCTGGCGGCCGGCGTGCTGTTGGCCGGGCTGCTGTTCACCACCTACCTTGACAGCGACCCCGATGGCCTGGGCCGCGCGATGGCGGGCATGCTGCTGGCATCGATCGCCGGGGCAGCGGTCTGGTGCGGGCTGTGGGCGCTGTTGTCGAAGACATTCACGCGCCAGACCTATTTCGGTTGGCACCTGCGGGTGTTCCTGCTGGCCAGCATTGCCTGGATGCTGGTGGACGTGGTGCCCGCGTTGTTTGCGTTCGCGCTGTCGTGGCCGGCGCTCAGCCGCTTCGGCTTCATTGCCAGCCTGGGTGTGGGTGCGGCGGCGCTTTATTTCCACCTGCTCGCCGTCGAGCCGGCGCGGCCCCGGTTGTTGCGCTGGGTCACGCTGACGGGCTGGGTTTCGGGTGTGGTGGTGATGCTGTGGTTCAACCTGCAGCGCACCGACCGCCTGGGCGACGAGCTGTACATGAGCCATCTCTTCCCGCCCGCGTTGCGCCTGGCCAAGCCGGTCTCGACCGAGCACTTTGTCGACAAGCTGGCGCCCTTGCAGGCGGTGCTGGACAAGAAGGCCAAGGAAGCGCCCGCGGGCGACGCCAACGGAGGCAGTGATGTCGAATGAGTGGGCTGAACAGCGCATGCGCACCGTCTTGGTGACCGGCGGCGGGCGTGGCATCGGCGCGGCCTGCAGCCTGCTGTGCGCCCGGCAGGGTTGGGCCGTGGCGGTGAACTATGCGCACGATGCCGGCGCCGCAAAACGCGTGGTCGCGCAAATTCGGGCGGAGGGCGGCACGGCGCTGGAGGTGCATGCCGACGTGGCCGACGAAGCGCAAGTGCTGGCGATGTTTGCCACTGTCGAGCGCGAGTTGCCGCGCCTGGGCGGGCTCATCAACAACGCTGGTGTCGTCGACGTAGCGTCACGCGTCGATGCAATGAGCCTGCAGCGGCTGCAACGCATGTTCGCCATCAACGTGTTCGGCAGCTTCATGTGCGCACGTGAGGCGGTCAAGCGCATGTCCACGCTGCACGGCGGCCAGGGCGGCGCGATCGTCAACGTCTCGTCGGTGGCCGCAAGGCTGGGCTCGCCGGGCATGTATGTGGACTACGCGGCAGCGAAGGCGGCCATCGATACTTTCACGCTCGGCCTGGCGCGCGAGGTGGCGGCCGAGGGCGTTCGCGTCAACGCGGTGCGCCCCGGCATCATCGAAACCGAGATCCACGCCTCCGGCGGCCAGGCCGACCGCGTACGCCAGATCGTCCCGCAACTGCCCATGCAACGCGTCGGCAGCGCCAACGAGGTGGCGCAAGCCATCGCCTGGCTGCTGTCGGACGTGGCGAGCTACGTCACCGGCGCCATCGTCGATGTGAGTGGCGGCCGCTGAAGCCGCTCACTGCTTCAAGCCGTCCATGCGGATGACCTCGAAGTCCGAGCCCTTCACGCTGCCCAGCTGCGTGCGCAGGGCGTCGTTGTCCCAACGCTCATCGGGCGCGCCGCTGACGAACCAGTTGCTGCCGTTGTCGGCCATGATCATGCCGTAGGTCTTCATCGCCTGCAGGATGGCCTTGACCTCGGGCTTGAAAGCGGTCGGGATGACATAGCCGGCCTTCAACCGAACCCGCATGCCCATCGGCGGCAGGTTGACCGAGGTATTGCTGGACGCGAAGTGGGTGGCCGGCGGCACATACGCGCGCCGACTGGCCTGCACCGTGAATCGCAAGGCGTGGCGGATCGCGCCCGTCGCGGCCTCGTCATACCGCACCAGACCCGGGAAGATCGGCAGGCCGGCCGCGTCGGCGCTGGTCCAGCCTGGCTGGCCACCGGGGCGCACGATGTTCGAGTCCAGGTGGAACAGGGCGCCGGAGTCGGCATTCCACGTGTTGCCCGCCTGCGCGTAGGCGACGTACAGCTCGTAGAGCCGGTTGGTGTCGCGATTGATCACCAGCACATGTCGATCGCCGGTGGCCGAGGCCCCGCCTTCGATCGGTGCATTGGCCGGGATCGGATAGGGCCCCGGATCGCTTTCGTCGCCGTAGGCGGTGAAGTTGATCGTCGCCGCGGCCTGGTTGTTGCCGACGACGATATACGGAATGCCGATCGGCCCACCGTTGTAAAGGCCGGAACCGAAGTCGGCATGCAGCCCGGTGCCCAGGCCGATGCTGGCGATCAGGTTGGCCGAGTTGGGGTCCAGCGGCGCGCTGGAGACGTCGGTGTTCCACGCATTGCTGGCCGGAAATGCAATCGCACCGCGAAGGTTGGCGCCAGCGCCCAATTCGGCTGCGGCCATCGAACCGTACTGGATACCCGGTGCGGGTGCGGGCGCGGGTGCCGGTGCTGGTGCGGGTGCCGGTGCCGGTGCTGGTGCCGGTGCTGGTGCTGGTGCGGGTGCAGGTGCGGGTGCTGGTGCGGGTGCGGGTGCGGGTGCGGGTGCTGGTGCGGGTGCGGGTGCTGGTGCTGGTGCGGGTGCGGGTGCTGGTGCGGGTGCTGGTGCCGGCGCTGGAGCACTGCGCGTCAGAATCTTCGATGCCTTCGCCGTATTCCCGGCCGCATCCACGGCGGTCACGGTGATGTTGTTGTCGCCAGTCTGGAGCTGAATCGTCGGGGCCGACCAGTTTGCCTGGGTCGCGGTGCCCTCCAGCGCGGCAGTGCCGGACCCGCCGCGGTCATTCGACCAATCGACTCGGGAAAGACGCAGGTTGTCCGCCGCTTTCCCGGTCAACCCCACCACGCCATTCGCGCCGCCAGCGGTCGTGCCTTCGATCACCACGCTGGGGGCCACCGAGTCGATCCTGCGCCAGCGGCGGCGCTCGGCCTCTTCCTGGCTGATTCCGTCTACTGCGCTTGCATCGGTGGTGCCTCCGCCGCAGCCGATCAAAGAAAAGACGGTCACGGCCTCGGCCACCGCCAGCATCGCATGAGTCAACTTGAGCTTCAACATCTGAGTTTCCTTCGGTCTCGTCCAGCGAACGAAACGACCGGCTTGGCGCCGGCCGAATCGATGGGCTGAAAAGGTGTTGGTGTCTCGTGCGATTTGACGCGGCGGACCTTGTCACAAGGCCGCGCGCCAATCGTGTTCGGACTCGGACCCGGACCCTTCTTTCGGCACCCGGCCCTGTTTCACAACAGGGCGCGGGGCAATCCGGGCTTCATTTCCAAGCAAGCCAGGACAGGTCTTGCCACTGCTTTACCGCTCGACCGCACCCAGGTCCATGCCGGCGCCTTTGACGGCGCGCGCCACCGGTACATAGCCGGCGCCGAGCTGCTGCGTGACGGCCACCGTGCTGGCCCCACTGGGCGCGGCCTGGGCCACGTCGATGACAACGCTGCCGGCCAGCGGCATCATCGTCGCCAGGTCGATCGGCGAGGCGGTGCCGACGATCAGGTTGCCCGTGCCGTTGAGCTGGCCCTTGACGGGGTGGTAAATGTCCGAATCGGCCCAACCGCTGCTGATCCAGTTGCGACCTAGGTTGACGATGCCGCCGGGTGTCCAGGCCGCGCCGACTTCCCGGCTGGCGCGCATGCTGCGCTGGCCCGCAGCAACGCTGGCGTCGAAGACGAAGATGTTGTTGAAGATCTCCGCCTTTTCTTCAGTGGTGTCGATCTGGAACAGCTCGGCGCCGCTGCCCGTGATGTGGATCGTGTTGTTGAAGAAGTACAGGGTGCCCTTGCGGAACAGCGACTCACCCCAGTTGGCACCCGGGGTGCTGCCGAAATGGTCACCGCCGTAGTGGATGAAGCTGCCCGTGTCGCCGCTCTTCTTGATCTGGTTGCCGTAAACGAAGGTCGTGCGGTAGGCCGGGTCGTTCAGCGCATAGCCGGGGAAGTCCTCGGCCTCGACCAGGTCGATCGCGTGCGCGCCCTCTTCGATGCGGTTGTAGCGCACCACGGTGCCG
>JANNDW010000348.1:0-2026 GCA_031378125.1 Methylibium sp.
GCGGCGGCGCGGCCTTCGGCGGTGGTGATGTCGCCGGCCACCGTTCGCACCTCGCCGCCGTTCAATGTGCGCAGTTCAGTGGCGGTGGCTTCCAGCGCCTCTGCGCCACGCGCGGTGATGACGACGTTGACGCCCTCGCGCACCAGCGCCATCGCGCAGCCCTTGCCCAGCCCTTTGCTGGCGGCGCAGACCAGCGCCCATTTACCTTCGATACCGAGGTTCATGGCGATCCCTTTCTATTGACGGTCAAGCACAACCGACATTGTCAAGCGAACACCGCGGAACCGGCTTTGCCGGGCCGCTGGTGTGCCCCTTTGGGGGGAGGGGGTTAGCGGCACCGGGGGTGGGTCATCTCACCAGCAGCCAGATGCCGGCCAGCACCAGCAGTGTGCCCGCCGCCACCCACGCGGTGAACGGCTCGCCCAGGATCAGCACGCCCATCAGGAGGGTGGACAGCGGGCCGACCATGCCGATCTGCGCCGTGAGCGCGGCGCCGAGGCGTTCCATGGCCATCATCACCATCAGCACCGGCGCAAAGGTGCACAGCGTGGCGTTGAGCACCGACAGCCAGAGTACCTCGGGCGCCACCGCCAGCGCGCTCATTGGCCGCAGCACCGCAAACTGCACGATGCACAGCACGCAGGCCACGGTGGTGGCCAGGCCGGTCAGGCGCAAGGCGCCCAGCCGCTTGACCTCTTCGCCGCTGTAGACCAGGTACACCGCGTAGCTGAGCGCGCTGCCGAACACCAGCGCGGCGCCGAGGGCGGCATGCGCGCCCGCCAGCGTGACCTCGTGGCCAAAAACGACCAGCACACCGCAGTAGCTCACCAACAGAGCCACCAGCTGCGCGCGGCGGGTTCTGCGCTTGAACAGCACCACGCTCAAACCCAGCACCAAGGTCGGGTTCAGGTACAGGATCAGCCGCTCCAGGCTGGCGCTGATGTATTGCAGGCCGGCGAAGTCGAGAAAACTCGCCAGGTAGTAACCGCAAAAACCCAGGCCGCAAATCACGACCCAGTCGCGCTGTGTGAGCCCGGGTTTGCCGCGCCCTGCCCACCACGCAAGCGCCACGAACATCGGCAACGCAAACAGCATGCGGTACATGATCAGCGTGACCGCGTCCACCCCATGCCGGTAGGCCAGCTTGACGATGATGGCCTTGCCCGAAAATGCGATCGAGCCGGCCAGCGCGAGCAACAGGCCGGGCCAAAGGGCGTGCGGTGGCAGTGCCGAATGGGCAACAAGGGCGCGAGGTGGCATCCCGGTTCAGACTCGGCTCAGAACCCCACCGCCTGCCCGTCACGCCGCGGGTCGCTGGCCGCCACATAACCGTGGCTTCCCGGGTCGCCGAGCCGCCAGATGAACTGGCCGGCACCGAAGTCCTGGTAGCTGTCGTTGATGACTTCCATCCGGTGGCCGCGCTCGGCCAAGCCTTGCACGGCGGCGGGGTTCATGGTCGCTTCGACGTTGATCTCCAGCCCGGCGTTGTAGCGCCAGCGCGGCGCGTCGCAGGCGGCTTGCGGGTGCTGCGCGTAGTCGAGCATGCGCACGAGCGTCTGCAGGTGGCCTTGCGGCTGCATGTTGGCGCCCATCACGCCGAAGGACATCTGGGGCTGCCCGTCTTTAGTCAGGAACGCCGGGATGATGGTGTGGAACGGCCGCTTGCCCGGCGCCACGACGTTGGGGCTGCGCGCCTCCAGGCTGAAGCCGTGGCCGCGGTTTTGCATCGACAGCCCATATCCCGGCACCACCACGCCCGAACCGAAGCCCAGGTAGTTGCTCTGGATAAAGCTGACCATCATGCCGCTCTCGTCGGCCGTGCTGAGGTAGACGGTGCCGCCCCGCCGGTGTGGATCATTCGGGTTGCCGGCCGGGAAGTCCTGCGCCCTCTTCATGTCGATCAGCTTCGCGCGCGAGGCCAGGTAGTCGGCGTCCAGCATCTGCGGCGCCGTGCACTCCATGCTGTCCGGCTCCGCCACATAGCGGTACACATCGGCAAACGCGAGCTTCATCGCCTCGATCTGCA